>DATGFK010000076.1:0-5221 GCA_035309185.1 Aggregatilineales bacterium | reverse complement strand
CTCGTGAAGCCCGATACATATAGTACCATTCGCAGCGAGGCCGAGTTCCTGGATCACCTGCACCGGAGCGGCGTTTCGGTTGCTCACCCGCTCCGTCAAGCCAATGGCGACTGGCTATTGACGCTCAATGCCGTCGAAGGGCAACGATACGCGCTGCTCTTTACCTTTGCCGAAGGGGTACAAATTTCGGCACAGACCGATCTTCACGTCATCGAGCGCTATGGAGACCTGGTCGCGCGGCTTCACCGCGCAGCCGATGCCTATGCCGGGCCAGCAGATCGCGCGCCGATCACCTTCAAGGCGCTGGTAGACGAGGGAATCGAGCGTCTGGCCGTGCTGCGTCCACAGTTTACGGATGCGATCGCCTATTTTCGCCAGATTGCCGATCTCCTGCGTCCTCAACTGGAAACATGGCCGACGGCTTCCCCTTACTATGGCCTGTGTCACGGCGACGTATCGCCGAGCAACGTCCATGTCGCGCCGGATGGTTCGATCACGCTGTTTGACTTCCACCTGGCAGGGCCATGCTGGCGGATTTACGATGTAGCCTCCTTTGTGTCTACCATTGCCTACAAGCGGCTACCGGCGGCACTGTCCAGCGCATTTCTTGAGGGCTACCAGCACATTCGGCCCCTGGCTCCCTCTGAATACCAGGCGATCCCGGTCATCCAGATATTGCGCAAATACATCACGCTCAGTTTGTTCACCAACGCAATCGAGCCATTTGGCAGTTACCAGCTTACCGACGAATTTATGCAGATGACCCTGGATCAGATCAAATCTATTGTCCCGGAACTCTACTCAACGCCTACGGCCACGAATTCCTGAAAACTCAAATTCGCATTATAGTTATACAGCAACACTTTCGCTCTGATCAACGGCACCGAAGAATTCTGAAGCATTATGAAAAACGTCTTCGTCAGTTCAACCTCTGTTGACCTTGAACCCTACCGCTCCGCCGTCCGGGATGCGATCATCGCGCTCGGCATGTATCCTGTGATGATGGAATACTTCCCGGCGATGGACGAGGCTGCGGTTGCGGCCTGCAAGCAGAAGGTTCTCGATTCGGATGACTACGTTGGAATCTATGCCCATCGCTACGGGTTCATTCCCCAGGGACAGACCAAATCCATCACCGAGATGGAATTCGATTGGGCCAGCGAGCAAAAGATTCCGCGTCACATTTTCGTGGTCAAGCCGGACTACGAGTGGCCCAAAGACATGCTTGACCCGGACGAAAGCGCCCTGAACGCCTTCAAGGCGCGCGTGGGCAAGGAACTGGTCTGGACTCTGTTCACCACCCCTGATTCGCTGGCTGCCAAAGTCACCGAAAGTCTTACGGAAGACCTGCAAAACTTTTCCGGCCAGGCGCGGGGACAGCGTAGGCTGGTTGTTAGCGGGATTGTCTTGCTGGCGGTGCTGCTCTTGTTGGTGGCCGGGGCTGTCGTCTACGGTACCTACGTCGCGCCCGTCCGGCAAGCCAACCAGCAGGCGACCAACGCTGTGCTCCTTGCGCTCAATAGCACGGCAACCGCTTCTAAATGGACGCCCACGCCCAGCCCGACTCCCCAGCCGCTGCCACGCCTGGCGAACCACCTGAACGTGATCGTGGCGGGCTTTGGCGACCAGCGCGCCGACGGCAGCATTATCGCCTGCGGGATGACTCAAAATGCCGACGACATCGCCAGTTGCAACTCTGCGAATGCCATCAGCGACGTGATCGCCGATTCGATCCGCAGCCTGCCGGACATCGGACACGTGGCGGATCGCAACACGCCGGGCGTCGGCACTATCGCGTTTGCCGATGCGCAGCAGCGGGCCACTGCTGCCAAAACGCTGGCCGAGATACTTGACGCCGACCTGGTGATCTACGGGCTGGTCAGTGCCAGCGCCGACAATCCCTATTACAGCGTCCTGACGCCTGAACTGTACACCGCCGGGCCTTTCTCGCACCAGGAGGCGGATTTCTACGGCGTGGCACAGTTCGGTTCACCGGTGCTCTTCCTCAAGCAAACTCCTGATACGACCAGCGGCAGCGCGCTGCAAATCCGGATCGCCGTGATCAAGCCGTTTCTGAATGGCCTGGCAGGCTTTATCCAGGGCGACTATGTCCTGGCGGGAACCGAGTTTCAGAATGCAATTGATGCCGCCAGCGTGGGCCAGGGCGATTCGGATGGTACGCTGCGCTCACTGTTGTATGTCCTGAAGGGCAATGCGGCCTTGCGCCAGGCCAACGCCGCCAACCTGGCTGCCTCGGATGCCCTTAAGAAGCCCCGCAGCGATGCCCGCGACAAGACCGTCCAGGATGCGCTGAACAAAGAGCGCGAAGCGTTGAACAATGCCCTGGGCGACTACGATCAATCGCTAAGCCTTCAGAACGATTACAGCCGCGCCTTGACGGGCCGCGCTTTTGCGATCTTTCAATGGTTGGTGTGGGAACAGATGGGTGCAACCCTTGCCGGTCAGCCGTCCCAGCAGTTCGATTCGTCGTTGGCTGGCATTCACGCGACGGATTGCCCGCAAACAACGCCGGGCAGTGCAAGCGCTCCGCCTAGCCTGGCTGTGCTCATCCTGGGCTGCTACCAGCGGGCCAGCCAGAGGCCAAATTTGCCGCTCCTGGCCGACATTGACGTGAAGACGGCCTATGGAACCGGCCAGTTGTACGCCTGGCTTGCTTTGCACAGCCACCATAACCGCTGCGACATTGCCTTGAGTACTCCCTTCTGGCAGCAGGCACAGCCCTATCTCCTGAGCGTCACCAATGCCTATAGCGCCGGAGATACGGATCGGCAGCAGCGAATCCGAGTCCAGGCGGCGGGAGCCTATGCCCTGTCTGGCCTCCAGCTCGTCGAAACCGATCCCTCTAACCGCGCGACGATGCAAAAGGCTGCCGACGATTACAGCCAGGCCATCAACTTGCTTCAGCAGGACATTTACTACACCGCCGACAAACCCTTTGTTGCCGCGTACCAGGCGCAACTCAACGCCATCAACAACTGGCTGGCAATTTCGACTCCGCCGACTCCCGTCCCGTGCCAGGTTGATTTTTAGCCAGGAGGCGTTGCCGTGAAGCCCATTCGCTGGTTGTATCCGCTGTTGATTCTGCCGCTTCTGGCAGGCGCTTTTCTCGTCGCAGTGCCAGCCGGGCGCGCACAGGATCAGCAGACGGAGACTCCTGTCCCCACCCTGTCACCCACCGACGCCCCGGTCACGACGCTGGACGACTACTCGGCGGTACCTGTCATAGACCCGGAGCAGCAGGCGGATCTCTTTGGCGCGGGGGGTGGCGGCGGGTGCCTGTTGTTTTTCATCAACGGCAGCCAGGTCAGCCCGATTCCGCAACTTGACTATGAGGCCGATCCCGATTTTGATTGTGTGGAGGGCCTGCCCAAGAATACGAGCGTCACGGCCACGATCCTGGAGCCGGATGGGACGGTCTACGCCCAGAAATCGGCGGACAGCGGCGACAACGGTAGCATATCCCTGTTCCTGCCCAACGCGCTGAGTTTACCCGCTGGCACGTGGACAGTACACTTCCAAAGCGGGACACCCTCCGCGAAGCAGACCCTGGTGGCATCCTACACACTGGCCTTACCCACGTCGCCCAGCATGGCTGTTCGCTGTGACGGCACGAAACCGGTTGTGATTCTGCTGAACTATACGCCTTCGGAGGTGGTCAGCCTGGCACTTGTGAGCGTCGGCTTTTCCAACGATCCCAACCACCCCATGTCGGTACACATCAGCGTGAAGTACCTGTGGCGTTTGCAAATTGGGAGCAGCGGGAAACTAGTGGCCTATCCGCATCTCGCCGCCGACCCGACGGCCAGCCTGAGTGCGGGGCAAACCCTGTACATTGCGCAGACCGATGCCCAGGGCAAGATCGCCTCTCAAACCAGCCTGGCGGCTATCGGGCGGCCTTATCCGAATTGTGCCTTCGCCGCCGCATTCACCGATTTTGATAAACTGTCCGCGCAGCGCTGCTGGCCCGCAATCTCGCACTCGGCTGCGCTCCACATGGGAATGGCAATCAGCCTGCCGGAGGGGCATAAGCCCATCGAGCTTTTCAGTGCGCCGTCGAGCGTGGATAACGTTCCACTGCCGGGCGGACATAGCCTGAGCATTGTCGGCGGCCCCTACACCTGTGGGAACAGGGCTGTCTGGTGGCAGATTCGGACTGAAAACGGCAACGTGGGCTGGGCAGTCGAGCCAGACGCTGCGTCCCCTGATTTCGAGACTGCTTCGGTTGACCTATACTGTCCCGGCTTTTCGCCTGCCTCGCGCCTGTGGATCGGTATTCAGGCGCGGGTCACGCCCGGCACGCCGAACAAGCTCAACAGCAAGCCTGAGCGGCCTGCTCTGCACGCGGACAGCCAGACCATCGCAAATATCCCCGCTGGCGCAATTTTTCGCGTGATCGGAGGGCCAGTCTGTGCGGATGGCATCCTGTGGTGGCAGGTGAACTACAACGGCGTCACGGGCTGGACGGGCGAAGGGCAGGGCAGCGACTACTGGGTCGAGCCGGTCAATTGAGGAGATTGAGGCGTAACTATGCTCAAGGGTCTGCCTGATCGTCTCCAAAGCCCCGATCCCCAAATCCGCGTCGAAACGCTATGCGCCCTGGTCATGGTTCTGGAAACCGAGGCGCTGGACATCCTGCGCAAACTGTATGACAGCGAGCAGGTTCCGCAGGTTAAGGAGGTCGTCCAGTGGGCAGGGCGACAAATCCTCGCGGCCAGCCAGCAGGGCTACAGCACCACGGCGGCGATGCGCTTTGCCTATCACCTGGACCTCACCGATCAAGGCGTGACGCAAGATGATCTGGATCAGCTTCGCCTGGAAGCAGCGCTGTACCACACCTCAACGCCGTCCAGTAAGGCCGAATTGGACGGACTGAAAAGTGTTGAGCAGCTATTCGAAGAGGAAAGAGTCAAACGCCAGCAGCCGGTTATTCCGCCCAAGCCCACCGATACGAACATTGCCGCCTGGCTCAAAAAGCTGGATTCTCCCGACGCGCAGACCCGGCTGACCGCTGTGCGGCATCTGGAAGACTTCAACAATCCCGCCGCGCTTGGCCCACTCGGCTGGGCCTTTGCCCGCGATACCAATACGCAAGTTCGCCAGAAAGCGCAGCACAGCGGCCAGCAAATCTACTATGCCGCCTTGTACTGGCAGGATTCACCGGCGTAAGGCTGATGTAGACTCAGAGCGCACGGCTTCATAC
>DATGFK010000075.1:0-3972 GCA_035309185.1 Aggregatilineales bacterium | reverse complement strand
GCTTTCAACATGATCGCCCGGCTGGATACGCCTGTCGAGGTTGAGTATTACGTCAACGGTGGGATTTTGCCTGCCGTGCTGCGCGGGCTTTTGAGCGAAGACAAGCAGAGCTGACCAAGCCCTTCATTGGAACAGGCAACTCCGCGAGCTGCGCCAGTCCCTACGAATAATACGGATTCCGCGAAAAGACTAGGGCCGGGGGCTTAATCCCCCGGCTCAACGAGCAGAATCATGCCGCAAGTAAAGATCAGGATTCCGGATAACACAGTGCCAGCTCATAGGGAAACCGAAAAAACAAGCCTGATTAACCCCACCTCCTGGCCCCTCTCCCAAAAAACACGATAGGGGGCACCCGCTGCGAACCACGCTCGGCTGCCGGAGCTGATATGTCCATAAGCAGGCGCAGTATGTAGATACTGCGCCTGCTCCATTTCATTTCGCATCCGTGCTGTAGGAATTGGCTGCCTTTTCCTGCGCGATGAGATTTCGCAAGAAGGCCCAGCCTTCGTCAAGCGTTTCCACGAACGCCGGTGGTTTGAGGTGGGCCAACTGATGAATATCTTGCGACGCGCTGCGAACCAAATTGCTGCCTCCCACTACGACAATCGTACCGGCGCGTGGATGGCTCAGCGATGGAAAGCTCCAGGCCCGCAAAGGGTGGTCGGGGATTGCCGTAAGGCCTGTGACATCAATCAATTCGTGAACCGTATGGTTTACGGCGTTGCGAATTTGCAAGTCTTTTTCTTGCAGATCCGATAATTCCTGAAAGGAAATGGGCGTACATAAAGAATAAAATACGACCCATCCATCCTCTCGCGACTCCAAAGTAATGGGCATAGGCTTCTCTACAAAACTGCTGCAAAATCAAAGCGGGACAGATGATAACTCGAAGTTGTCGAGTGTGCTGGCAGCTTCTTGTGTTCGCAACCTGATTGTATATAATATACAATATTAGCCGAACTTATTTTTGAAATGCTCGTGGGGAGATCACATATGATGCAGCAAATTCTGGATAAAACCTCGGAAACCTTTATTGCGCTTGAAGAACAATATGGCGCGCACAATTATCATCCGCTGGACGTGGTCATCCACGAAGCCTCAGGGGTCTGGGTGACAGATGTAGACGGAAAGCGTTACCTGGACTGCCTGAGCGCGTATTCTGCCGTGAACCAGGGCCACGCCCACCCGAAAATCCTGAAAGCCATGATGGAACAGGCCAGTCGAGTGACGTTGACATCGCGCGCTTTTCGCAACGATCAACTCGGCCCATTCTATAAGGAAGTCAGCGACCTGACGGGCTATGAAAAAGTCCTGCCGATGAACAGCGGGGCCGAGGCCGTTGAGACCGCTATCAAGCTGGCGCGCAAGTGGGGCTACAAAGTCAAGGGCGTGGAAAATGACCGCGCTGAAATTATCGTCTGCCACGGGAATTTCCACGGGCGCACGACGACCATCATCAGCTTTAGCACGGAAGAACAGTATCGCGATGGCTTTGGCCCCTTTACGCCGGGTTTCAAAATCATTCCGTTCGGGGATAGCGCCGCGCTGGAAGCGGCCATTACGCCGAATACGGTGGGCTTCCTGGTCGAACCGATCCAGGGCGAAAACGGCGTCATCGTGCCGCCAGAAGGGTACCTGGCCCGCTGCGCCGAGATTTGCAAAAAGCATCATGTGCTGTTGATTGACGACGAAATTCAGACGGGGCTGGGGCGCACTGGCAAGATGTTCATGCAGCATTACGACAACGTCCATGCTGACGTGATGATCATCGGTAAGGCGCTGGCCGGTGGTTTCTATCCCGTCTCGGCAGTTCTGTCCAGCGCTGCAATCATGGGCGTTTTCAATCCTGGCGATCACGGCAGCACGTTTGGCGGCAACCCCCTGGGCGTCGGGATCGCGCGGATGGCACTGAGGGTCCTGGTGGAAGAGAACATGGTCGAAAATGCCGCCAGGATGGGCGAATATTTCAAAAAGAAGCTGACCGAGATCCACAGTCCCTATGTTAAAGAAGTGCGCGGACGCGGATTGCTGATCGGCGTCGAACTGACGCCCGAAGCAGGCGGCGCGCGGCGCTTCTGCCAGGCGTTGCAAGAGCAGGGCATCCTCTCCAAAGAGACGCATTACAACATCATTCGCTTCGCGCCGCCGCTCGTCATCACTCAAGAAGAAATTGATTGGGCCATTGCGCGAATCCGAAGCGTACTGACGACTGCCTGAGACCTTCACTACATGAAGAATATCGTGGAGCCTGGCTGGATCTCTATGAACGGTCAGGCTCCCTTTTTGATTTTGAGGGCCATTCGATCATAAAATGGGAAATTATTAACTTGTGCGGTCTCGGCACAAGCTTATGCTATAATGCAAGCACAGCACTCTGAGGGGCTACCTTGACTGCAACTGCAAAGCCACAAACCATCGCCACGGGAGAGAATTCGTCGCGCTTTACCCTGGATCGTACGACAGTCTATGGTATTGCGGTGCTTATCGTCGGCGTGTTGATACTCAGCGGGTTGGTCGCGCTGATCACTTACCTTCCGGCGCAGACCATCGCCCAATCTATTGCTGCCCAGGCCAGCGAAAACCAGAGAATTCTGGCCCAATCGCTGGCGAGGCAGGCCGAAGACTACTTCAATAGCATCGCCTACGACCTGCTGGGACTGTCTAACCGCCCGGAGATCAAAGCCTCCGCGAATACGTCTCGCGTAGCGGCGATGACACTGCTCAACGACGAAGCGAAACAGCGGGCCGGGCAGATCAAGTCTATCGTGCGGCTAGGCCAAGATGGGAAGCCTCTGTACGCCTGGCCGGATACCTACAACCAGAAAATCCAGGCTGGACAAACCCTCCCCTGGAGTGTTGACCAGAGCTGGGTTGACCAGATCGTCCAGGCCAGGGCCGTACAATATCGGCAGGTTCCCCTGATTGCGGGCGGCGCAACCTATCTCCTCGTCGCGCCTATTGATCTGGCGACGACGAACAGCGAGGCCATTGCCATCGAAGTTGACCTGGATAATTACTTCAAGACGAATTTCAGTTCACTGCAATTGAGCGCTTCCAGCCAGCTTTGGATTTTTGACCGGTTTGGCGCGGAGTTGTTCCATTACCGGGAAGCCCCTATTTTCAAAGGCGATGCGAACAAATTTCCTCAACAGCAGGATGCGGTCGTGTTGCAGCAGTACCCGACTCCAGACCGGGAAACGGTGGCTGTTCCCGTCTATGCAGCTTATTCGCAAGGGCGGGGAGGGGATCGGTCATTCACGATCCTCTTGAGCCACGCCACCGCCGAAGGCCAGGATGCCATTACCAGCACTCTGCGAACCCTGTTTCTGGTGGGGTTGGCCGTGGTTCTGGTGGTTATGGTGGCGGGCGGGATCGTTGGATTGTTCCTGCTGCGCGAGAACAACCGGCGTCGGCAGGATGCTCAGCGCCGCTCGACTGCGCGTACTTTGCTGACCACTTCACGGGCGCTCAACTCGAGCCTTGAATTGAAGCGCGTGTTGGACTTGATCCTGGGCGAGTTGAGCGATATCCTGCCCCATGACAGCGCTTCAATTCTCCTGGTAGACGAAGAAGAGAAAACATTTCACGTCGCCGCCGAATCCGGTTCGGAGAGCATTGGTGACGGGCAGACAGTCGTTCCCTTCACGACCCTGCGAGGGGCGCGAGAGGTTGCCGTAACCGGCAAGCCTGTCGTGATCAACGATACCCGAACGGACCCTCGATGGAAAATGAAGAAGGGGAGCAATGTCCGCTCCTGGCTGGGAGTGCCACTTCGCGTGCGGGATGAAGCAGTCGGCGTACTGAGCATTGACAGCTTCGCAGCGGAACGCTTCTTGCCGGATGACATTGATTTCGCGGAGGCGTTTGCGGGACAAGCCGGCGTTGCGATTCAGAACGCACGCAACCATGAGTTTCAGATCAGGACTTATGAAACGGAACTGCAAACGGCCCGCTTGATTCAAACCAGTTTAC
>DATGFK010000074.1:0-3006 GCA_035309185.1 Aggregatilineales bacterium | reverse complement strand
CCAGGTGGGCCTGCTGAAACCTGTCGAAATTGACCGCCTTACAGGCTACCGCTATTACAGCGCCAGCCAACTGCCGCGTTTGCATCGCATCCTGGCGCTCAAAGGGCTGGGTTTTTCCCTGGAACAGATCGGCGCGGTACTGGACGAAGGCTTGACGCCGGAACAGATGCGCGGGATGCTCCGCCTGCGGCAGGCCCAGATCCGCCAGCAGCTTAACGATGCGCAAAGTCAGCTTGTCGAAGTCGAAATGCGGCTGCAACAGATCGAGCGCGAGCAAGCCTTGACCGCCCATGATGTCATGCTTAAACAGGTTGAAGCGCAACTTGTCGCCTCGGTGCGGGCCATTCTCCCGGTATATAACGAGATTACGCCGCTGTACGACGAGGTCTACGACGCCCTGGGCATGTGCGCCAGCGAGTGCGGGCCGACGATGGCAATCTGGTACGACGAAGAATACCGCGAGCATGATGTGGACGGCGCGGCAGCCTTCACCCTGCGCAGCCAGGTACCCGAACACGGACGGATGAAAGTCCACGAACTCCCCGCAGCAACGGTGGCGGCAACTGTCCACCAGGGAAGCTACAACACGCTGATTGACGCCCATGAGGCCATTCTAAAATGGATAGAGGCCAATGGCTACCGGCCCGCCGGGCCATCCCGTGAGATTTACCTGTACAACACCATGCCCATTGATCACGACGACCCGTCGTACATCACCGAAGTTCAGTTTCCAGTCGAAAAGCTGGTAGCGGCTCAGTCCTGAGGAGGAATAGCGATGGCTACTCGGCCAACCCAAACAGTGGATAATCAGATCGCAGAACGTGAGTTTTATGCCACGCACAGCGCCAACTCCAATCCGGGCCAGTACGCGCACGTGCTGGATACTGTGCCTGTAGACTATCCCGGCCTTTCCCGCGTCGTGCAGGGCTTGATCTATCACTATATGGCCGGGCAGTATAGTTACGGCTACTGCCCTCCAAAGAAGCGCATGGGCGAGATTGACAGTCGCACGATGGAACGGATGCTGGGGCGAATCATGGAATTGGACAGCCGTTCCTTGAGCGAGCCGCGCGCCTTCGAGAACCGGCTCCTCGGCTGCTGTCGCGATTTTTCGCTGTTAAGCTGTGCCATCCTGCGCCAACATGGGACTCCGGCGCGGCTGCGCTATGGCTTTGGGAGCTACTTTGTCCCTGGCTATTGGATTGATCATGTTATTGTGGAAGCCTGGAACGGATCACGCTGGCAGCGCTTTGATTCACAGGTCAGCAACGGCATTGACAAGCTCGACCTGCCAGAAACTGATTTCATCACGGGCGGACAGGCCTGGCAAATGATCCGCAGCGAGGGCGCCGATCCAGCCATTTTCGGACTCGGCCCGGGTGTTCCCGAACTCAGCGGGGCATGGTTTGTTCGTGGACGACTGCGGCTGGATGTTGCTGCGCTCAACAAGCAGGAAATGTTGTGCTGGGACGAATGGGGTATCGGGACACTGGGCGAGGATCACGTCAGCGCAGCGCAAGAATCGCTGCTCGATCAGGCTGCCGCGCTGTGGTCGAAAGCAGACATTGCGCCTCTTCAGGCGCTCAGCGCGGCCAGTGCGGAACTTCGCGTCCCACAGGCTGTGAACTGTTATAGCCCCGCCACCGGGCCGCATGAAGTTGCGGTGTGATACCCGATTCGAATCAAGACGGGTGCAAAAGAACGCCACCCAACCCTCTCCACGTTATGGAGAAGGCTTACAGAATCTGTTCTCCCCCTCGCCATCTTATGGAGAGCGGGCAAGGGTTGGGTTTTGAAAACCCTTGCCCCAAAGTTAGTTTCGCCTTAGAACGTCAAAATCTCCGGTGTGGCCGTCGCAGTTGGCGCGGGGATCAGTGTGGGTGTGCGGCTCGGAACGTACCGCGTGCGGCGGGCTTGAGTCGGCGTGGCCGGGCCACACCATGCGCGCATGAAGAGGGTTTCACCGGTTTGCGTCACGTATAGGCTGAGCCACGAATTTGAGTCGCCGTAGACGAGTCCGCCTGTCCCGCCAGGGCCAACCGACCACGTACCCGTTCGGCGCGGCGAACTCAAGATGTAAGTTCCGCTGTAGATCAGGAAGCCGGGATTGGTAATGGTGAACGCCGCTCGATTGTTATAAGTCGGGTCGCAGGTCACGCCCAGGATCAGCGAGGCCGCCGAACCCTGCCCGCTGGCCTGTTTAACGGCGGACAAAATGCTGATCGCGCCAAGAGTCAGCGCCAGGCACAGGACAATTATCGTCAAGCGGAATTTCATGGAAATCACAAAAGCCGCCTCTCGTTCGTCTACTCTCAAGTGGTATATACCACAATCCCGCTGGGGATTCAATTTTCAACGTAAGCAGAGGAGAGCGAACGGTGACACGAGTTTTGGTCACAGGCGGGGGACATTCCCGCAGTCGGTGGAATGCGCGCAGGCAAACGCCGAGACTGGACAGGCGCCAGGGCAAAATGACGTGGGCGCAGTGGGTCGCCTGCAAATACGGCAAGGAGCAATAAGATCATGAACAACACAGCCGCAAGGTGGATTCGGATCGTCGTGCTGGCCGAGGGCGTGTATTGGCTGCTGACCGGATTGGCGCTGCTCCTGCTTCCGCGCCTGTTTTACAACAGCGTGGGCGACTTCGGCGTCTATAATCAGCATTACATGGGCGACGCCGGAGCGTTTGCTGCCGGACTTGGCCTCGGCCTGATCATCGCCTACCGCGATCCTGTGCGTCATCGCGCCCTGATCGCCATCGCCGTGATCGCCAGCCTGATCCACGTGGCGAATCACCTGTACGACGATTTTCTCTCCGGCGAGGGTTTTCCCAGGCATTTCCTGCTGGAGACCCTGCCGCTGCTTGGCCTGGCGCTGCTGCTGGCCGCGGCATGGTACTGGAGCCGCAAGGCAGTTGCCTAATCCCTTTATCCCTTCGCCCGCAAACGGGCGAGGGGTTGGGAGCGAGCGCGGTCAGAATCAAGATCATCCAATCTAAAAATTGCG
>DATGFK010000073.1:0-6374 GCA_035309185.1 Aggregatilineales bacterium | reverse complement strand
CCGTTCGGCTTCGACCAGTCGAGGGTTGTACGGCTGTCCAAGCAATCCATCTGACGCGAATGTTGACCAGTACACCTGCCCCACGGCGACAACGGCAAAGGCCACGAGGATTGACAGGGTAAGAGCGTTGAGGCTCCGGCTGGCACTGCGCATCACATCAAACCCCGTTACTCAACACGATCAGCAATCCTGCCATCAAGAAATAGGCCAGCAGCGAACTCCCGCCGTAGCTCATAAAAGGCAGCGTGACGCCCGTCATCGGAATGAGTTTTAACACCCCGCCTGTGATCAGCAGGCTTTGCGCAGCCAGCGTTATGCTGACGCCAGCGGCAAGGTAAGCCCGGAAAGATCGGCCCTGCATCTGCGCGGCGATGCGCATTCCGCGCATGACCAGCAGGGCAAAGCACAGTGTAACCGCCAGCGTCCCGATCAGACCCCATTCTTCAGCTATGGCCGCAAACACAAAGTCCGAATGCACAACGGGGATATACGTCGGCGATCCCTGGCCGACGCCCTGCCCGAACACTCCGCCAGCAGCAAAGGCCAGCAAACTTTGCACGATCTGGAATGACGTAGAACGCACGTAAGGCCACGGATCGGCCCAAATGGTCACGCGGAGCCTGACCACCGCGATTCGCTGATAGCCAACAACTGTAGCAATGCCAAGCACGACGATCCCGGCAATGATCTGCTTGACATCGTTGGTTGCCAGGTAGAGCATCGCCAGGAAGATCACAAAAAACAGCGTGGCAGTGCCGAGGTTTTGCTGCCAGACGAGGATGAGTACCGTCAGTCCCCACACGATCAGTACCGGCCCCAGGAAGCGCAGCGATGGCAGCCGAAAGGCGCCGATCCTCCCGCCTTCGCCAAGCAGCGCCTGGTGGTCGGCAAGATAGCTGGCAAAGTAGGCAACCAGCAGCACCTTGAGCACTTCCGAAGGCTGGAAATAAACGTCCGGAACGCCAAGCCACAAGCGCGGCCCGCCACCGGATGGATTCGTGCCAATCAAGATCGTCAAGAGTAGCAGTCCTAGACCACCGGTCAGCCACAGATAACGGTAGCGGCGCAGCCAACGTAGATCGCCAGGGAGCGACACCAGCGCCAGCAAGGCGCCAACTGAAATGATGAGCCACAACGTCTGCCGCGATGCGAAGGGCGGAGCCAGGCGGTCAATCAGCGTCAGGCCCCAGCCCGTAAGGAGCATGACAATCGGAAACAAGAACGGGTCGCGCCGGGGCAGGCGACGTTGCAGAGTCAAATGCCCGAACACCGCGCAGACGATCCAGATGACCACGTGCCAGTATTCGATGGCACTTATCTGCCGGGCCAGGATAAGGCCGGTATGGATAGTTACTACGAACAGTCCGGCCAGAGTCAGCAAGCGCCGTTCACGGGCATTAACGCTCGTGGCAAAGCTCTCATTTGTCTCGTTCAGGGGCAATCCAAGCGGGGAAGTGTCGCGCATCAGTCCTGGTAGTATTTGCCAACTATTGACTTCAAACGTACTCGTGCCTGAGGCGTCACAGCCTCCTTGCCGGTGGCAAAAGCGACGGCCAGGGCCGACTCACAGCCGCACTCAAACCCACTAGACTGGGCCAGCCGTGTTCCGATCCGTTCCACAGCTTCTGCGACAGCCCGCTGCGCAAGCGCGATATTGGCATTGAACTGTTTGAACACCGCGTCGGCGCTGACCGGTTCATCGTGCCACACGTCATAGTCCGTGACGTGGGCCATCACCGTGTAGTGCATTTCGGCTTCGCGGGCCAGGAAAGCCTCCGGCGACGTGGTCATGCCGATAATGCCGAATCCCAACTGCCGCCAGACCCGGCTCTCTCCGCGCGTACTGAAACGTGGCCCTTCGATGGTGACGAAGGTGCCGTCAGCGTGGACAGTCGCGCCAGCAGCCCGACAGGCGTCAACGGCAATCTGGCGCAGCGCGGGACAAAATGGATCTGCTACACCCACGTGGGCGACGATTCCGCCGCCAAAAAAAGAGCGGCCCCGATCTGCCTTCGTATAGTCAGTCAATTGATCGGGAATAACGATGTGGCCTGGCTTGAAGTCTTCCTTGAGCGATCCGCAAGCACTTACGGCAATCACGCTGGATACGCCCAGCGTCTTGAGGGCGTAGATATTGGCGCGATAAGGAACTTCGCTGGGTGACAGAACGTGGCCGCGTCCATGCCGAGGAACAAAAGCGACCTGGATGCCGCGTAATTTGCCCACGACAATGGCGTCGCTGGTCGGGCCGAAGGGTGTCTCGATCCGGTATTCGGCGGACTCGACAAAATCCGGCATGTGATACAGCCCAGAACCGCCAATAACGCCAATTTGCACAGAGTCCATCGTCATGCTCCAACAAGGAAGTAACCTGTAAGCTGCACGCGGCCACTACTTTAACGCAGGTGGCTGTAAAGGTCGAACCGGGTCAAGACCTTTAGACCGGCTCTGATTTTGTGGCGATCTCCTTTTCGAACTGCGCGATAAATTCATCAATTTGTGCCGGGGGATGAGGGGATTCCTTGAGCCGCTTTAACCCGATCAGGGCTTTGCCGAGAATCTCAGGAGTTAGATCGAGTTCGAGCACATTGCCGAGCGATTTCTGCGCCTCCTCAGGTCTGCCCAATGCCAGTTCTGCCGTCATCCGGTCCAGCCAGGCAAAGGTATTGAAGCCATCCCCGTCCAGAATCCGGTTGGCTATCGAGAGCGATTTTGTAAAATATTCGGCAGTTTTGGCTGTGTTCCCGGTCTGAGCGTATAACAGGGCCAGGTTATTGACCGGATAGGAACGCTCCGGAGTCGTCTTTGCGGCCTGTTCATAGCATTCAATGGCTCTGGGGAGGTTGCCGCGTTGGCGGTAAATGTTGCCGAACGCGCCGTACCAGGATTCGCCGCTGATGCTCAACAATCCTGGATTGTCATTCAGGGCCGATCTGAAGAGTCTCTCCGCCTCGTCCAAATAACGAGACCATTCCTTTGACCCGGCTCGATAGGTTTCACCCTTGAGCCTGAGAGCGTAGGCCAGGGCCGCCTCCGCTGCGCCGAAGCGACTGTATTCCTCAACATTATCTGTTGCAGCCTTCAAATGCTCAATGCCACGGTCAAGGTTGTCGGACTGCTGATATTCCTGGAGGTAAAGTTCGCCCAGGAAGTAGTTAACAGCCTGGTTGCCCTGGTCAAATTTGTCCGCCTCTTCGAGGGCGCGAATAGCTGCACGGTAATTCTTGAACTCCATCTGCTGTCTGCCCAGTTGAAGCAGAGTCAGCGCCCGCATGGTGTCGTTGCTTTGCTTTTTCAAGCGGGTCAGGTCTTCATCATATTTGGAGACCACCCGTAACACGTAGGCAATGGTGCTTACCGCGCCGCCTACCAGGAGCAGACCCAGGACTGTGCCGATGGACTGGATAAAGCTCATAATTGAATTGGCAGCGCTGGCGGCCATGTTCGCGCTGTTACCGGCCTGTTCCGCAAGCAGCATGGCGTCGGGGGTGGCCTGGGCCGAAGGGCCAGAGGCAGCAGTCGGCAGGATAATGCCTTGCGCCGAAGGCGATGCAGGCGCGGCCAGGAGCCGCGCAAAGATCAGGATGGCAGCGATGATCGTTAACAGCGAAATCGCTGCCGCGCCAAGCCAGAAAAATATGTTTCGCATCAATACCTTCACTCCTTTGTCGCTCGCCGCAGTTCCCCTTATTGTCGTCGCGCGCCCAAAACTGTCAACAAGTCCGCCTATTTGTATGTCAAAGCTATTCCATGAGAATCACGCTCATATTTTGGCCTGTCTTACTAAAAGTTTTGTGTGGCTCAGACGATTGCTTTCAAATTCTCGTGCTATTTCACGGAGATGTAGCTATGGAAATAGGACATTCCTCGATAGGCAATCCATTCATTTCCGCTCTATAATGAACGGAGATATACTTGAAGCTCGTCGGCATCGCGAGATAAGTACAGGTAGGGCAAAAAGATGGCGCTCACTAATCCCAGAATCATTGTCGTTGACGATAACCAAGGGGTCTATAATATCGTTCGTGCGTCGCTGGAACTCCTGGGAAGACGGCCTCGGCTCATTGAGACTCAATCGGGCGATGATGCCATGACCGAACTTCGCATCAGTTCCGCCGATTTGCTCGTGACGGCGCATAGCCTCTCTGGCACCACCAACGGGCCGATGCTTGCACTGATGGCGAAACGCGAACTGGCTGCGCTGCCCGTAATTGTACTGGGCGGCGAAAGCGACCCTGAGATTGACCAGGATACGCTTGAACAATCTCCGTTCCAATACCTGCGCAGGCCGCTCGCTCCCGAATTATTTATCCGTGCCCTACGCATTGCCTTAGATGGCCCTGAAGCCGTTCCCCAGGAAAACAGTCCTGAAGAAATGATGCAGCCAGTTCCGATTGTGGACGTCGATAAGTTGCGTCCCACCCTCTTTCAATTGATGCGAGACGTGGGCGCAATGGCCGTCGTGTTGGCGGATCGCAACGGCAAAGTGATTGCTTACGATGGGGCGGCTGGCTATATTGATCGCGACTTGCTGGCGGCAACGCTGGGGCCAGGTTTTGGCTATACCAGTCGTATCCTTTCGATCATTGGCGAACAACCGCGAGTCCTGAAGTATTTTGATGGTGACAAACTCGACGTATTTGGGCTGGCAATCGGGTTACACTATTTCGTAACCCTGATCTTTGATCAAAAGGCAGCCAGTACCCTGGGCAACGTCAAACGCTTCGGCGGCACGGCGGTCAACGCCATGCTGGACATGATCGGCATGGAAACGGCTTTTGGCCTGAAGCCAGCCGGTCAGGCCCCTGAGCAAGCGCCCGCCAGTGAAGAAAAGGCTTCTAAAGAGGCCGCACCAGTACACGGCAAGAAGACTCGCAGGACACAGGAAATGTCCGCAGTACAACCTGGCAAGGCGGAAGGCAAGCCAGAAGGTAAGGGCAACAAAAAGAAATCTACCAGTGAAACCCAGGCTGCAAAGCAGCCCATGATGGAACCCATCGCAAACTTTGATCCCGACCTGCTGAACGCCCTGGATCAGGTTGACCTGAGTATGGCGGAAGATATGTTTTCGCCGGACAAACTGGCTTCAGACGTCTCAAGCGGTGGCAATAAAATCTCCTTTGAAGACGCGCTCTTGCAGGGGATCATTGGCGACGTAGAGGAGTAACAGGAGAAGCCTGATTCTCAAATGAGTGATAGACCCGACCCCTTGATCGGGACGCACCTCGGCGACTACACCATCGAGGCTTTGATCGGACGTGGCGGCATGGCGCGCGTTTACGAAGCGTTGGATGAGAAGTTAGGTCGCAAGGCTGCTGTCAAAGTGATCGAGGCAGAACACGAAAAAGCAGACGAGATGACGCAGCGCTTCATACGCGAAGCGCGCGCGGCAGCAAACCTCGATCATCCCAATATTATCAGTGTTTACCAGTTCGGCGAGGACGGTAACCTGTATTACATGGCGATGAAGTTGATCGAGGGCCACACGCTTCTCAATATCCTCAAGAAGCGTCGCCAGCAGAAAAAATTCATGGAACCCCAGGAAGTCCTCAGCATCGCGAGCCAGATCGCTGCGGCGCTTGATTATGCGCACAGCAAGGGCGTCATTCATCGCGACATTAAACCGTCCAATATTATGCTTACCGATGAAAACCGGGCTATCCTGACCGACTTCGGTCTGACGATGCAGCTTGGCGCGGATAGCACACTCGGTACGGCCTTCGGCACCCCCCGCTATATTTCACCTGAACAGGCAATGGCGTCTCACCGCGCCGTGCCGCAAAGCGACATTTATTCGCTCGGCGTTGTCCTGTATGAAATGACCACCGGGCAGGCTCCGTTCGACAGCGACTCTCCGATGTCGCTGGCCCTCAGCCACATCAGCAATCCACCCCCCGAACCTAAATCTGTCCGCCCTGATCTTCCCCATCCCGTTCAGATGGTACTACTGAAGGCGCTCGAAAAGCGCCCTGAGAATCGCTGGCAGACGGCAACGGAAATGGTCGAGGCGCTACGCTCCGCTTATCAAGGTATCGAGCCGAACGTCACCTTGAGCCAGGAAAAACTCGATACGCCGCCCTCCCGCAGGACGAGCCTTGATCACGTCGAAAATGACGCAACCGACGCCACTGCGCTCATTTCCTCGAAGCAATTGCCTGGCCCCAGGAGACGAGGGGTTGGTCTGTCTCGCCTGGCCCGTGTGCTCTTCCTGTTGGTCGCCATTGGAGTCATAGGCGGCGGCTTCCTGGCCTTCAAATACAACGGCACATTGCCTGCCCAGGCCAGTCTGTATCCCACGCCGACACCCTTCTCAACTTCCGATATTCGTCTCATCTACAGCAAGGATGCCTTCTATATTTACAACGCATCTGAGC
>DATGFK010000072.1:0-3401 GCA_035309185.1 Aggregatilineales bacterium | reverse complement strand
TGAGTCGGGGCTTGCGTGGCGGCCTGTGCTGGAAGATGCGATGCCGCTTGCGCATTTCCGGGAAGGATACTTAAGATGATGGCAAGAAAGCCGAGGATAAGCAAGACCAGGAATGACCGAGTATGCACTGACGACGTGGGGCGGTTCATGACAATCTCCTTTGATTGGCAATAGCCATTTCCCTGAAAAACCGTCTGCCTGACACCGGATCTATTTGATTTTATAACGAGCGCCAAACTCAGAATGTAACATTCTGAATACGTCGCTGTGAATCCTAGCATGGTTCACATGTGGAGGGAAATGACAACAAAATGCCCCTCCATCGGGGCGATGGAAGGGCGACAGTTCTTCCGAAAGGCGGCGAAAGTGTCGTCGCCTCTATTTCATGGCTATCGTGACGTTTTGCGCAACCTGCGTGGCGAGGAAGGGCAGTACGCCCAGCGCGACTGTCCCGATGGCGCACAAGGCAACTGAGGCTGATAGCGACGGACTCATCTTGCCTTCCGCTGTACCGCTTTCCAGCCATATCTTCACGACGGGCCGCAGATAGTAATAAGCCGAGACCAGGCTGGTCAGTACACCGATCAGTGCAAGTCCCCAAAGACCGGAGTTGAGCGTGGGAAGGAATACGAACCACTTTCCGGTAAAGCCCGCCGTCAGCGGAATGCCTGTGAGGCTAAGTAGAAAGATCGTCAGTGCGCCTGCCAGCCAGGGCTGTCGGCTGCCCAGGCCTGCGAAGTCGTCAATCAGCGTTCCGCTGGCATCGTCGCGTTCGACGGCGATTGCGACAGCGAAAGCCCCGATATTGGTGAAGGCATAGGCAAGCAGGTAGATCAAGACGCCTTGCAGCGCACCCTGGGCAAAGTCCAGTGAAATAGTCTGCTGACCGGACGTGCTGGCAGAGATTGTAAAGGTGCCTGCCGCTGCCACTGCCATCAGGATGTACCCGGCATGAGCAATGCTCGAATAGGCCAGCAGGCGCTTGATGTCTTTTTGCGTGATGGCGACGAAATTGCCCAGGATCATGGTCAGGGCTGCGATGATGCTGACCGTATCCTGCCACGCTGCATGGATCGTGGTGGCGTGGGGGTCTTGCGCAAGCACCAGAGCCGGGATCGCGTAGATTAAAAGCCGCAGCAGCGCGCCAAAGCCGCCTACCTTTGCTACCACGCTCATATAAGCCGTAACGGGTGTCGGCGCGCCCTGGTAAACATCCGGTGTCCACATGTGAAAAGGAACCGCCGCAACCTTGAAGCCCAGCGCGACCAGCACCAGGCCTGCGCCAGTCAAAAGCAGGAAGGGCGATAGGATGTGCTGCCCTGTTACCTGATTATAAATGGCTTGCAAATTCGTCGTACCGGTGGCCCCATAGATCAGGGCGATACCGTAGACCAGGAAGCCCGTCGAGAATGCGCCGAGCAGGAAATACTTCATGGCGCTTTCCTCGGAACGCGGCTCCGGGCGGCGGAAGCCCGCCAAGATGTAAAGCGGGATGGACAGCAGCTCCAGGCCGACGAAGATCACTACAAGGTCACCCGCAGAGGCCATGAACATCGCACCGGATGCGGTGATCAGCAACAGGGGGTAATATTCGCCACGCTCGATCCCGGTACGCTTCAAATAACTGTAAGCGACCATGATTCCCAGCAGGGCAGCTATCAAAGTGATGATGTTGACCATCGCCGTGAAGGGATCGGCAATGAACATGCCGCTAAAGGCCGTCGTATGAACGCTGAAACCGCCCAGCGACAGCACAAAGGATACGACGATCCCGATCACAGCCAGCCAGACCGTAATCGCCTTACTTTCCTTCGGGATAAAGGCATCCAGGAGGAAAAGTACGCACGCTCCTAGCGCCAGAGAGAGTGCCGGGAGTGCCGCCGATAGGTTCAGGTCTGCTGCGTTCATTGAGTATTTCCCTGTCCGATCTCAAGCCGCGCGGACTGGTTATTCTGGTCTGGGATAAAGCGCGCGGTGTTAGCCGCTAACTGCTGGTTCGACTTATCCATCGTGCCGAAGAACGGGCCTGGGAACAAACCGATCAGCAGGGCAAAGATCACGACGATCACCAGCGCCAGGGTCTCGTTCCAGCGCAACGGCGGCAGATGATTGTTCTCGTCGTGTGTGACTTCGCCCATGAACACTTTGTTCCACATATACAGAAGATAGACCGCAGCCAGGATCACGCCGAGGGTCGCCGCAGCGGCGAAAATGGGGCCGAGGATGGTCGAGCCGAAGGTGCCAAGCAGTATGGTAAATTCACCGATGAACCCGTTCAAGCCGGGCAAGCCCATCGAAGAAAGCGTGATGAGCAGGCTCAATCCGCTGAAGATCGGCAGCACCTTCCAGATTCCGCCAAAAGCGTTGATCGCCTTGGTATGGCGCCGTTCGTAAAGCATTCCAACGAGCAAGAACAAGCCGCCCGTGCTGATACCGTGATTGATCATTTGAAGGGTGGCACCGTTGAGTCCCGCCGCGTGCGCGCTGAAGCCGTTGGGGTCAACCTTCGCGATGGCGAAGATCCCCAGCACCACAAAACCTAAGTGGCTGATCGAAGAATAGGCGACCAGCTTCTTCACATCGCTCTGGGCATAGCTGACCCATGCGCCGTAGATGATGCCAATGATCGCCAGCACCGCGATATACGGTGCAAAGGCAATTGCCGCGTTGGGGAAGAGACCCAGGCAGAAGCGGATCAGGCCATAGGTGCCCAGCTTCAGCATGACACCAGCCAGGATGACCGAACCGGCGGTAGGCGCCTGCACGTGGGCATCGGGCAACCAGGAGTGCAGCGGCCAGATCGGCACCTTTACGGCGAACGCCGCAAAGAAGCCCAGGAACAGCAGTGCTTCAACCGTTGGGCCGCCGAAGAAACTCGCGCCTGGCCCGGCAGCCTGAACTTGGGCAATGATATACTGGACATCGAAGGTATTGAACCGGGCGCCGATATACAGGATGGCGAGGAGCATGAGTAGACTACCTGCCATCGTGTACAGGAACAGCTTCAGTGCCGCATAAATGCGCTGCTCCGCGCCCCAGATACCCACGATAAAGTACATCGGGATCAGCGAGAGTTCCCAGAACACGAAGAACAGGAACAGGTCATGCGCCACGAAGACGCCGATCATCGCAAATTCGAGAACGAGCATAAAGGCGTAGTACAGGCGAATGCGCTCTTTTACGCTGTACAGGGAGAACAGCACTGCCAGCGGCATAATCAGCAGCGTGAGCAGTACCAGCAGCAAACTCAAGCCGTCTACGCCGACGTAGTAATTGATCTGCGCTTTGCCCAGTGAGATCCAGGGAATTTTATCTACGTGCTGAAGGTTAGGATTGCTCGGATCATAGGTTGCCAGCAGAAGCAGGCCCAGGGCGAACGCGACGATCATAAAGCCAAGCGT
>DATGFK010000071.1:0-12382 GCA_035309185.1 Aggregatilineales bacterium | reverse complement strand
CTGCTTCATCGTAATCGCGGTCAACGTAAGCCGCGTTGCCCAGGAACATGAGCGCAACGGCAATCAAACCCGGGCTATTGACTTCCTGGGCTAGCGTTAACCATTGACGATACTCATCTTTTGCCTCGGCGATGTTTCCCTGCCGCAATGCTCGGACGGCCCGATAGGCATGAATCGATCCGGACAGGAAACGATTGCCGATGGGATCGGCCAGTCCGCTGGCTTGCTCCAGATGGCTGTCAATTTCGGGGCTGTTGCCCTTTTGCATCGTCCACATTGCCAGGCGTACATGCGCGTAGGCTTCATTGGTCTGATCATTTACTTGGTGGAATAGTTGAAGACTCTCACGTAATAGGGAGAGCGCCTGGTCTACCGTAGTCGCATTGACAGATGCTGCGTAGAGCGCCAGCGCCGTTTCCCGTGGATGGTCATATTGACGTAGTATCTCCAAACTGCGCCGGGCAACCTCTCGGCTCTTGCCATGCAAATCCAGGGTCAGATAACCCGCCGCGCCCAGAACCGCCAGCGCGAGACCGAGGCTAAGACTGGACTGTGTTTCCGCAGCACCCGAATCGAAGCCTTGAATCGCGGTTTCGAAAAATGCCTGCATCTCCTGGAATGCAAAGCGATATTCCAGGTATCGCCATAGTGCAAACGCCATCTGGTGGAATTCCGCTTCCTGCCGCTCAGCAATCGCCACGGCCCAGGCAGCGCGCACGTTTTCGAAGTCTGCGGCAATCTCGTCCATCACTTCAAGCTGACGGGGGCCAGATAGAGTCGGTTCGCGCTGACCCAGGAAAGCGGAGTAGTAGCGGCAATGAGCATCGCGCGCGGAGATCTCGACCTCGGGCACTTCGGCCAGATGGTCAGCCGCATACTGCCGCAGCAATTCGTGGACGCCATAGCGGCCACTGTCGGGGTTGCGCCGCAGCAAGGACTTATTGACCAGCGCAATCAACATGGGTAACGGCGCACCCGCCACGGCTTGAGCCGCGTCTCGCGTCCAGCCGCCACGGAACACGGACAGCCGCATGAAAGCTAAGCGCTCGGCCTCCGACATCAGGTTCCAGGAGTAATCGAATACGGCCCGGATGCTGCGCTGGCGGGTTGGCACATCCCGCGCCTGAGTTTCCAGGAAGTCCACACTGCGCTCGATTTCGTCCGAAATCTCTTTCAGTGATAGGGCTTCGATCCAGCCTGCGGCCAGCACAATGCCGAGCGGCAGTCCCTCGACCTGGCGGCAGATACGTGCCAGGTCGCTCAAGTCGCCAGCCTCGATTTGGAAACCTGGCTGGATGCGCCGAGCACTTTGCAAAAAAAGTTTCACCGCACTGTATTCGAGCGCATCCTCTGGCTGCTTCCAGGCGGGGAAGTCCAACCCTTCCAGGCGGAACAGCGTTTCGCCGTGCATATTCAGACGTTCCCGCGAAGTTACAAGGATTTTGAGTCCCTGTGCGGCTTCCAGAATTTCTGCGACCAGGCTTGCGCCGTCCAGGATATGCTCGAAGTTATCCACAACGAGAAGCATGGTTTTTTCGCGCAAATAATCCAGAAGTTGTTGTTGGGGGTCGCGGGTTTCGCCCTGTCCCGACGAAAACTGAAAACCTACCGCCTGCGCGACAGTCGAGACGATTAAGTCCGGCGAATTGAGCGGAGCCAGCCCTACAAAGTAGACCCCATCGCCAGCATCGGCAAAGTTTGCAAGCTGCGCTAACGCGGCTTCCAGGGCAAGGCGCGTCTTGCCTATTCCGCCCGGCCCGATGATAGATAGCAGCCGCACGCCGCGCTGTCCCAGCAGCTTGGATATTTCCGCCAATTCCGCCTCACGCCCGACAAATTCCGTCGTCTGTGCCGGGAGATTATGCTGGCGTGGCGTCGGGGCAGGTGCAGGCGTCATGAACATCTGTTTGCTGAACACGGGAGCCTTCGGCGTGTCGGACGGCCAATTATATTGCATGACACCTTCGAGTTCGGCCCCCAGCAGCCGCGCGCTTGGAAGGCGTTCTTCCCTATTCTTCTCCAGCAGCCGGTAGATCAAATCTACCAATGCAACCGGCGCGTCTGGCCGCAGTGCTTCCAGGTCCGGCGTACGCTGGTTGAGGATCGCCCCGACGATTGCGCTGGCGGTAACGCCCGCGAAAGGTCGCTTCCCAGAGAGCATCTCGAAGAGAATCACGCCGAAGGCCCACAAGTCAGCCCTCGCGTCGAGCGTTTCTCCGCTGAAGGCTTCAGGACACACATAAGAGATTGTCCCGACGACTCCACTGGATTTGGTCGTGCTTGGCTCGCCCATGCGCGCGATGCCAAAATCCGTCAGGCGCGGTGTGCCATCTTCTGCCAGCAGAATGTTGGCGGGCTTGAGGTCACGGTGGATAATTTTGAGATGGTGTGCGCGTGTCAGTGCATCGGACAACTCCAGCGCAATCGCCAGTACACGAGAGATGGGAAGTTGTGGCTGCAACTTGAGCAAGTCGGCCAGGGAGCCACCGGGGACGTATTCCATCACCAGGTAATGCTCGCCTTCGTGCTGCGCAGCGGCCAGCAGCTTCACGATGTTCGGATGGTTCAGTGCGCGAAGCGCCTCACCTTCCTGCACAAAGCGTGTTATTCGCTTGGGATCTTCGGCAACCAGGTCAGGCTTCAATTTTTTAATGGCTACGGATTCCTGTGTCTGTGTGTCGCGTCCCAGGTAAACCGTTCCCATCCCACCCTGGCTCAAATAACTGCCTAACTCGAAGCGATTGGCGATCAGCGTAGATGCTGGCATGATTGCCTCCATGTTGTTTTGCTGAGGCGTGTTGTGATCAGGGATGGCTCTATTCTACAGTAAGTTTAGAAATGTAGATTCATCGGTGCGTGTAAAATTTCGATTACCTACGCGGTGGAGTAGAATTAACGTAACCACTTTGGCTTGAAGGGGACAACTACATGGTTCCTGATCTCCCATCGGGCGTCGTTACTTTTTTGTTTACCGACATCGAAGGCAGTACCCAGCTCTGGGAGCGCCATCCACAAGCCATGAAAAGCGGCCTAGCAAGGCACGACCAGATTTTGCGGGAGGCTGTCGAGGCGCATAATGGCGTGTATGTCAAGACGACAGGCGATGGCTGCCTTGCGGTATTTGCCAGCCCGGAAGACGCGATTCGCGCCGCCAGCAGTGCTCAGCAAATGTTGTGTGCCGAATCCTGGCATGAGATCGCGCCGGACGCCGTGCGCGCACGGATGAGTCTGCATACGGGAGATGCCGAACTGCGTGCTGGAGACTACTTCGGCCCGACCCTGAACCGCACCGCACGACTGATGTCTATCGGCCACGGCGGGCAGGTTCTGCTGTCCCGCGCGACCGCCGAGCTTGTCAACGGAAAACTGTACGCTGGGCTCTCTCTGCTTGACCTGGGCGATCACCGGCTGAAAGACCTGGTACGCTCGGAGAGAGTCTACCAGTTGACCGTTCCCGATCTGCCGGGTAGCTTTCCGCCGATCCGCTCACTGGACTCATTCCCCAACAATTTGCCGGTGCAGTTGACGAGCTTCATAGGCCGCGAACGCGAACTTTCCGAATCCATACGCCTGCTTGAAAATACGCATTTGCTGACCTTGATCGGCCCTGGCGGAACGGGCAAGACCCGGCTCTCGCTTCAGATTGCGGCGGAGCATCTGCATAGCTTTGCGGACGGCGCCTGGCTGCTGGAACTGGCGCCGCTGTCTGACCCGGTGCAGATTGTCCCTACCCTTGCTGCGTTGTTCAGCCTGCGCGAAGTTGAAGGGGTGCCGCTTATCGCCATACTGATGGCCTATCTGCATGATAAGCATCTCTTGCTCGTCCTCGACAATTGCGAACACCTGGTAGAAGTCTGTGCCCGGCTGGCTGACGACCTGCTGCGGGCCTGCCCAAAGCTGAAAATCGTCGCCAGCAGCCGTGAAGCGCTGGGCATCGCAGGCGAGAGCGTGCTGCGCGTACCGTCGCTATCCTTGCCTGATGAGAAATACAGCACGCCCAGCGATCTCCTGCGATGCGAATCGGCACAGCTTTTTGTGGAACGCGCCCGCGCCGCCCAGAGTGATTTCACCGTCAATGAGCGCAGTGTCCCCGCCGTCGCCCTGATCTGCCAACGCCTGGATGGTATACCGCTGGCGCTCGAACTGGCAGCGGCGCGAGTCGCCGTCTTTTCGCCGGAGCAGATCGCGACCCGGCTTGGCGATAGATTCATGCTGTTGACGGGCGGCAGCCGCACGGCATTGCCACGCCAGCAAACCCTGCGCGCCCTGATTGATTGGAGCTACGATCTCCTGTCCGAACCCGAACGGGCTTTGCTGCGAGGTCTATCGGTATTCGCTGGCGGTTGGACGTTCGAGGCTGCGGAGGCAGTGTGCAACGACAGCGACAATGGTATTGACGTAATGACCTTGCTGCCCAATCTGGTCAACAAGTCTCTGGTTGTCGTAGATGATTCCGGAGTGGATCGGCGCTACCGGCTGCTGGAAACGATCCGCCAGTACGCCCGCGACCGGCTGTTCGAGGCGAATGAGGCTGCTGCTGCCCGCGATAAGCATCTGAGCTTTTTTGTGCGGTATACGGGACAGGCTGAGATTGCCTTGCGCGGCTCGGACATCGTGGTCTGGTTGGATCGCCTGGAGATTGAGGCTGATAACGTACGAGCAGCGCTTGAATGGGGCCTGGAACAACATCCCGAAGAAACGCTTGACCTGGCAAACCACATTGGAACATATTGGACCATTCGCGGAGAAGGTGGGCGTAATCATGAGACGGGCTGGCTTCAATCCCTCGTTGCGCGGGTAGCGGCTCTGCCGCCCGTCGAGGGCGAGGCTGCCCGGAACCGGATCAGGGCCAGGTCACTTGGCCTTTCGAACGCAGCCTATATCACGATCCGGCTGGGCGATAGCACTACGGGGCGTGCGCTGGCTGACGAGGCAATTACCCTGGCTCGCCTGGTGGATAGCCCAGAAGTGCTTGGTTTTGCGCTGGCGATGTATATCCTTTCATCGCGTTTTTTGGGCGATCTCGACGGAGCCAGGCACGCAGTAGATGAAGCCAGCGTGTTGGCAAAGCAACTGAACGACAAAACCTACATGGGAATGAACCTGGTCGCCCGTGCCTGGATCGATAATGGAAGCGGTGATCCTGCCCGTCTTCAAGCGTATTTGGCTGAAGCGCGCAGTCTGATCAACGTAGTGCAGGGGACGGCGGCCTATAGTTTTTTCTTCAGTTTTGCCACCATAGCCCGCCTTAGCGGCAACCTCGATGAGGCGCGTATGTATCTTCAGAATGCCGTTGTTCTCCTGCCCCAGTTCAAAAGCAAGCAAAATGATGCCATGATCTACAGTGAATTGGCCCATGTCGAACGACAGGCTGGCAATTTAGACAAAGCCCTCGACAGCTATCGAAATACCATCCTACGTTGGAAGGACCTGGGACATCGCGCCGCCATCGCCAACCAGCTCGAATGCTTCGCTTTTATCGCACGGGCACAAGACCAGTTTGAGCGAACGGCCAAACTGCTGGGCGCGGCGGACTTGCTGCGAGACGCGACTGGCGCACCGATGACCGACTACGAGCGCGTCGAATATGATGGCGAGATCGCAGCGCTGCGTGCCCAGTTGGATCAGCCTACGTTTGAGGCAGAATGGGCGGCGGGTCGCGCTATGACGATGGACGAGGCGGTACAATATGCAATAGAGTAGGGTGTGTTGAAAGGGTAGGTATATGAATCACGATCACCCATCGGGCGTGGTCACGTTTCTATTTACCGACATCGAAGGCAGCACAAAACTCTGGGAGCTGTACCCAGAAGCGATGCAAAATGCGCTGGCGCGACATGACAAGATTCTGCACCACGCTATCGAAAGCAATGGCGGCATCTATGTAAAGACCACTGGGGACGGTTGTCACGCCGCATTTGCCAGCGCCGAAGAAGGTATCCTGGCCGCCAGCCAGGCCCAGCGCGAGATATTCAGCGAGGGCTGGCGTGAGATCGCGCCAGAGACTCTGCGTGTGCGAATGGGGCTGCACAGCGGAGAAGCCGAACAGCGAGAAGGGGATTACTTTGGCCCGGCGGTAAACCGCGCCGCAAGGGTCATGGCCTGCGCCCACGGTGGGCAGATTCTCCTGTCCAATAGCACCGCTCAACTTGCCGACCATGAATTGAACAAGGATTTGGCGCTTTTTGACCTGGGTGAACACCGGCTTAAGGACCTTGTGCGCCCGGAACGGATCTACCAGCTTGTTGTACCGACTTTGCCGGATCGCTTTCCGCCAATTCGTTCGCTGGATTCGTTCCCTAACAATTTGCCGGTGCAACTGACCAGTTTCATAGGTCGTGATCGTGAACTGGCCGAGGCCACTAATCTGCTGGACAGTACACGTCTTCTCACATTGATTGGCTCTGGTGGAACGGGCAAGACCCGCTTTTCCCTCCAGATGGCGGCAGACAAGCTGCAAGCCTTTGCCGACGGCGCGTGGCTGCTGGAACTGGCCCCGCTGTCCGACCCCGCGCAGATCGTCCCTACGCTCGCCGCGCTGTTCAATCTGCGCGAAGTCCAGGGAGTGCCGCTGCTCAACGTGCTGAGGGCATATCTGCGCGACAAACATCTGCTGGTAATCCTGGACAACTGCGAACACCTGGTAGAAGCCTGCGCTCGGCTGGCTGAGGACCTCCTGCGGGTCTGCCCAAAAATCAAGATCATCGCCAGCAGCCGCGAAGGACTGGGTATCAGTGGCGAGAGCATCTACCGCGTGCCATCGCTGTCGCTACCGGAACCATCGCAGGACGCAGCAATTACTCCCAATAAACTCCTGGAATATGAAGCGGCACAGCTTTTTATAGAACGCGCCCGCGCCGCGCACAGCCACTTCGCGGTCAACGAGCGCAACGCCCCTGCCATCGCTCAGATCTGCCAGCGGCTGGACGGAATCCCGCTGGCCCTGGAACTCGCGGCGGCACGAGTGGCCGTGTTCGCCCCGGAACAGATCGCCACACGGCTGGGGGATCGCTTCATGATCCTGACAGGCGGCAGCCGCACCGCTCTGCCGCGCCAGCAGACTCTGCGCGCCCTGATTGACTGGAGCTATGATCTGCTTACGGAGTCGGAACAAACGCTATTGCGGCGGTTGTCTGTATTCGCGGGTGGCTGGACGCTCGAAGTTGCGGAAGGCGTATGCAGCGATCTCGATGTGTTGACGCTGCTGCCGCAACTGGTCAACAAGTCGCTAGTGATGGTAGATGACTCCGGGTCTGGACGGCGATTCCGCCTGCTGGAAACGATCCGCCAGTACGCCCGTGATCGGCTGTTCGAGGCCGACGAAGCGATTGCCGCACGCGATCAGCATCTTGCCTATTTTCTGCATTTCGCTGAGCAGGCCGAGATCGCCATGCTGGGCCGGGATAATGTGAACTGGCTGCAACTGCTAGACGCCAACGACGACAATTTGCGGGCTGCCCTGACATGGGGCCTCGAACACCATCCCGAAGAAGCGCTGAGTCTGGCTAATCACCTGCGAGATTACTGGTCGCTGTACACAGAAAATAGTCCCTCGATAGCGTGGTTCGAAACAGCCATCGCGCGGGTGGCCGCGCTCCCGCCGGCGCAGGATGAGGCTGCTCGCCTGCGCCTGAGAACCAGGGCACTCGGACTCGCCAACACCAGCAACCTCGCCATTTCAAGAGGGGATGCAAATACTGCCTGCGCCCTTTCGGCTGAGGCCGTCACATTGGCGCGGCAGGTCGGTGATCCAGGCGTGCTGAGCTATGGACTGGGTATGTATGCCATGACCAGCTATTTTTGGCGTGACCGCTCCGACTTGCCGGAGGTGATTGACGAACTGATCAGCCTGGGGCGCCAGCAGGATGATAAATATTATATTGGCCTGGCCCTGGTCACCATCGCCCGGCTTGAGGCTGTGACCTCCAACACGTCCCGGCTTCAAAAGATTCTCCATGAGGTGCAGGGGCTGACCAAAGAGATCTATGGCCCTCGAAGCTTCTTCCTGTACTACACCCTCAGCGAGATCGCCCGTTATGGAGGCCACCTGGAAGAGGGGCGCGAATATCTCAAGAACTGCGCGGCTGTCTTGTCTCAGCTCAATAGCAAACAAGCCGAGGCGATGATCTACAGCGAGATGGCACATAATGCCCGTTACGCCCATGATTGGGAGCTGGCCCTGGGCCATTATCGGGATACCATTGTTCGCTGGAAGAAGCTGGAGCACCGCGCCGCCGTCGCCCACCAGCTCGAATGCTTTGCCTACATTGCGTGGGCGCAGTGCCAGCCAGAGCGTGCTACATGCCTACTTGGCGGTGCAGAAGCACTGCGAGATTCGATTGGTGCGCCCATGTTGGACTTCGAGCAGGTGGAATATGACGCGGCGATCGCCGCGTTACAGGCGCAGTTGGATTCGCCTACGTTTGAGTCGGAGTGGGCGGCAGGTCGCGCTATGACGATGGACGAGGCGATTCTCCGTGCGATTGAATAATTTTCTATATCCTAAAATCCACGTGTGCGAAGGGAGGATCATCGGATGACGACTGCTGTCCAGGTCGCCGCATCGTCCCTCCCGCAGCCCAGCCGCCCACGCCGCCGTTCGAACTGGCTGCCGCTGTGGTTCTTGCTGCCCGCCATCGTGATCCTCGTGGCGCTGCAAGTGGTGCCGACGCTGTACTCATTCTACCTGAGCACGACGACGATCAAGCCCACTGATACCGGAGTCACGGACGTGGAAGTCGGGCTGGATAACTACGCGACGCTGCTCCAGAGCCAAACCTTCCGCGACAGCCTGTGGCACACTGCTGTGTATGCCGGGTCGTTCCTGGTGATCACGGTAGCCTTGGGACTGATGCTGGCGCTTCTGTTCAACCGAAAGGTGCGCTACACGGGCTTCTACCTCGTGCTAATCTTCCTGCCCTGGATCATCTCGGACGTGGTGGCCGGGACGATGTGGCGCTGGATGTTCCAGCAGACCTACGGGATTGTGCAGGTGGCGCTGAATCCCATCATAGGCAGCTCGCTGTACACCAGCGCCAGCGGCGCGATGGCGATTGTCGTGGCTGCCACGGTCTGGCGCTCGCTGGCCTTCACCACGTTGCTATTTTTGAGCGCGCTTCAGACCGTCCCAACAGAAGTCCTCGAAAGCGCGGCGATTGATGGGGCCAACCGCTTCCAGCGCTTCCGCAGTGTCATCTTCCCGCTGATCCGCCCGACGTTCTTCATCGTGATCCTGTTGACTTCAATCCGGGGCATCAACTCGGTGGGGCTGATCTACTCGATCACCAAAGGCAATCCTGGCGGCGCGACACAGACCGCTTCCTTTTATCTGCTGCGTACCGGCTGGGAGCAGGGCGATTTTGGCACTGGCGCGGCGGTATCGGTTATCCTCTTTCTGATCAATATCGTCCTGACGATCTTATACGTCCGCTACGTGGGAGCGGGAGTGGAGTAGCCTGTCATGGTCACGTCACGCGCCACGCGGATTTTCGACGCGATCAGCACGCATGTTGTGCTGGGGTTGTTTGCCTTGTTGTTTGTCTTTCCGGTGGCCTACGCTCTCATGACCTCGTTCAAGACGCGCGGGGAAGTGCTGACCACGCCGCCGACTTTCTTCCCCAGCCAGGTCACGCTGGAAGGCTACCAGACGCTGTTTTTCGGCAGCAACGGCTTCAGCCGCCCCAATTTGATTCCCTACCAGCTTCCAAACACGTTTATCAACTCGTTCTTCTCCTCGATCCTGACCATCGTGATCGCGGCGCTGGCGGGCTACACCTTCTCCCGCTACAAGTTCCGGGGCAGCCACGCGCTTCAACTGGCGATCCTGGGCTTGATCATGATTCCCGGTCTGACGAACCTGGTGCCGCTGTTCCGTATCGCCAGCGACCTGCACGTGACCAGCACCCACGAATTTATCATTGCCGTGTACACGGCAGGCGGGCTACCTTTCACGATCTGGATCGTGAAAACGTTCTTCGATACGATACCGCAGGAAATCGAAGAGGCGGCGCTGATAGACGGCTGCAACCCGTTCCAGGCGCTGCGCTACGTGCTAATTCCACTGGCGATGCCGGGCCTTGCCGCTGCCTTCCTGCTTATGTTTGTGGATACGTGGAACGAATTCCTGGCGGCGCTGGTACTTCTCGGCAATGATCGCATGAAGACGGCCACCGTCGGGCTGTACGATTTTCAGTCGTCGTTCGAGACGGCGTATCACGTCTGGGCCGCAGCGTGTATTATCATCATGGTGCCTGTCCTTGTGATCTTCTTGCTGCTGCGTAAGACGTTTTTCGAGGCCATGCTGCAAGGCGCAATCAAGGGATAACAAAGGAAACCAAGATGCAGGTCAAAAAAGGGACAGTGATTTATCGCCATTGGGATCAACAAGAGGGGCTGAACGAGATCGCCCGCAGTTTCAAGACTCTTGACGATCTGTTTGGGCTGTGTCTGCAAAGCGACGAGCGGCTGCTGGTCGAGCGTGTGATCGTCGAAGGGTTGAACGAGCAAGGCGATCATCGCACAGTAACGCTCGTCTTCCAATCAATAAGCATCGAGGGTGCGGAATAGGCGCTACCAAGCTATTTCTACGGGTTCACTTCTGACGGTAAGTCCATATCAATGAATTCGCCAAAACACCATTGGAAGGAATGTGTAGCACCCGTACGCCCTGCGTATCAGCGATAGTTACCCCGCTCTCCCCATCAACATTGTAACCGAGAAAAGCCACATACTTGCTAGCGGGCGACCAAATTATTCCGGCAATGTCGCCGGGCGTAGCCTCCTGGAAAATCGCAGTATTGGTTGCAGCAGCTTGTTCGATGAAGGTCGTTTGGTGGGAATGCAGGTCGAGATCGGCGCGGCTGTAGTTAAATCTTAAGACTCTGAAGTCAGCAGAAAATCGGGTGAATACCCGTGATCCAGGAAGGATTGAAGCTCGGTTACATTGGCCTGGAGGTCGAGGGGCGTAGTGCCGGTCAGCGCGACAAAGCGGTCATTGATGACAAGCGCGTCGCCACGAGGTAGAAGGTCTTCCGGGCGAAAGGTTTTATAGAAGGCTGCCCAAAGTTCATCCATGCCAGGAAGCTTGAAGTTGGCAGTATTGACCCTAGCACGACCATCCGATCCGACGGTCAACCAGCCTTCTTTTATGGCTCGAACGAGTGGATAAATATGGGGAACAGTTGGATCGCCCGTTAGATAATAAAATTTCGTGTGCTCACGCACATATTCAAAGTAGATGTTCCATACGTCAGACGTTGTAGCCATCCACTGTGTACCAAACATTGCAACAAGATCAATGGGTTCAGAATGTCCGGCCAGCGAGAGGTCTTTGGGATCTTCTGAATAGCTGCTGTAGTAAAACGGTATGTAATCCAGGATCAGGGCATGAAGGGATTCGTAGCGGGCGGGCCTGCCACCGATATTCGGGTAACGCGAGTGCGCATTCGATCCCCATAATCCGGTCAGGGGATCCGTAAAGACAACGAGATTGTGGTCGTAATCATGCCTACTTTCGAGAAGGATGAGCTTGGGATCATGAGCGTGCAGATAGTTCACCGTATAAGCAAATAACGCGCCCTCAAAACAATGGGCACGTCCTGCTTGGAGTACCATCCTGGGAGGCATTGCTGTGCCTTCCCGTACAGCGCCGACTCCATGATCGTCGTTGTAATAGATTTCCGTATTGAGAAATTGTTGAACTTTATCAGGGGTATCCAGCGCCGCAACAATTGCCAGTTCTTCCGGAGCGTATGCCAGCCCCAATGCTTCAACGCGCGCAGAAATAGCCTCCAGGGCAATCGGATCTGCCTTTTTTCCTATGCGAAAGTAAAAATCTGCCAGTTGCTCTTCCGCTGGGAGCGATTGCTGCTGGCCGTTAACTTCAAATTTGCTCAACTTTATCTATGATCCTTGCTATCGGCTGGCAAGCAGATCGCGAAACGGCTATGCGCGGCAACTGAAGAATTTAGGTCTCTTCGACGGTGTTGGTGGTGATCAAATACAGATATTTGGCATTCGGACAGGGGCTGAATTGCAGCCAGCGACGGGACGTAGCGATACTGCAAGTCGGTAGAGGAGGCGATCACGGCAACGTCACCCTGCCGTGATCGCCGCGATTCGGCGTGTTCACCTCTACGAAGAAGTTGCGTTCGATATTTATCCACTCATTGCGGAGGAGGATTTGTAATTAGGTCACAGGTGCTCATAATTTCCATTGATCTTCCCAAGGCAGTCCGTCTTTTCGACTGCCGCGCGCATCTGAACGGCGCAGTCGGCATATACAAAGTGACATTCACGTGCCCAATAGCTTAAAAAGACGGACTGCATCGAGTGGTCTTAGCCGCCCTGAATGACCACAAAATACGAAGCAAGAAAGTGGATG
>DATGFK010000070.1:0-3981 GCA_035309185.1 Aggregatilineales bacterium | reverse complement strand
CGTGCGCACGACGCGCATCCCCTTGCCACCGCCGCCCGCCGCCGCTTTGACCAGCAGAGGATATTTCACGACGTTGTTTGCAGCATTGACGATTTCGTCGTCGCTGAGACCCGGATCGGTTCCCGGCACAATCGGCACCCCCGCCTTCTTGACCGTTGCGCGTGCCGCCTGCTTGTCGCCCATGGTGCGGATGGCCTCCGGATGCGGGCCAATAAACGTGATCCCTGCATCAATACACGCCTGCGAAAAGGCTTCGCGCTCGGACAGAAAGCCGTAGCCAGGATGGATAGCATCCGCACCGGAGCGACGAGCCACGTCAATCAGCGTGTCAATCAGCAAGTAGCTTTCACGGGGCGGCGGCGGCCCGATGTAGTAGGCTTCGTCAGCATAGCGGACGTGCAGGGCAGTGCGGTCTGCATCGCTGAAAACGGCCACTGTCGGGATACCGAGTTCACGACAAGCTCGAATAACTCGCACCGCGATCTCGCCCCGGTTGGCAACCAACACTTTGGTGATCTGTTGTCCATCACGATTGGTCATGAGAAGAATAATCCTTACTTACAGCGGGATATTGCCGTGCTTCTTGGGCGGATTGCTGTCGCGCTTGTTTGCCAGCATTTCGAGCGCATTGATCAGGCGCGGGCGAGTCTCGGACGGCATGATCACGTCGTCAATGTAGCCCCGGCTTGCGGCGACGTAGGGATTGGCAAATTTCTCGCGGTATAGCGCAACAAGTTCAGCTTTCTTCGCCACCGGGTCAGCAGCTTCTGCCAGTTCGCGGCGGAAGATAATATTCACCGCCCCATCCGGCCCCATCACCGCAATCTCGGCAGAGGGCCAGGCCAGGTTCAGGTCGCCACGAATGTGCTTGCTGCTCATGACGTCGTAGGCGCCGCCGTAGGCCTTGCGGGTGATCACCGTCAGCTTGGGAACAGTCGCTTCGCAGTAGGCGTACAGCAGCTTCGCTCCGGAACGAATGATCCCGGCATGTTCCTGTTGTGTGCCGGGCATGAAGCCGGGTACGTCCTCGAAGGTCACGATTGGGATGTTAAAGCAGTCACAGAAGCGGATGAAGCGGCCTGCCTTTTCGCTGGCGTCAATATCGAGCACGCCCGCCAGCACCGCCGGTTGGTTGGCAACGATCCCAATGCTATGGCCTCCCAGCCGCGCAAAGCCAACAACCACGTTGGCCGCGTAATGTTCGTGAATCTCGAAGAAACGCCCATTGTCCACGATCATGCGGATCGCTTCCTTGATGTCATAAGGCTTGTTGGGGTTGTCGGGGATGAGCGTGTCCAGGCGTTCGTCGGTGCGCAGCGGATCATCTTTGGTCTGCTGCACTGGCGGATCTTCCATATTGTTTTGCGGTAGGAACGACATAAGTTCCCGGATCAGGAAGAAGCAGTCGGCCTCGCTGTTCGCCGCGACGTGGCACACGCCACTGGTCGTGCTGTGGACAGATGCCCCGCCCAGGTCTTCAAAGGAGACGTCCTCTTGCGTGACGGTCTTCACCACGTCTGGCCCGGTGACAAACATATACGAGGTATTTTTGACCATGAAAATGAAGTCTGTCAGGGCAGGACTGTACACGGCTCCGCCTGCGCATGGCCCCATGATCGCACTGATCTGCGGGATGACGCCGCTGGAGAGCGTATTGCGGAGGAAAATATCGGCGTACCCGCCCAGGCTGACGACACCCTCCTGGATACGTGCCCCACCACTGTCATTCAAGCCAATGATCGGCGCGCCGACCTTGATCGCCATCTCTTGAATCTTGATGATCTTTTCGGCATGAACTTCAGACAGCGATCCGCCCATGACAGTGAAATCCTGCGAATAGACGTATACCAGCCGCCCGTCAATGGTTCCCCAGCCCGTCACCACGCTATCCCCGACAAACTGGTTTTCCGGGCGATCCATACCAAACTCGCGGGAACGCTGTACGACAAAAGCATCCAATTCGCGGAAGCTGCCAGGATCGAGCAATAGGTCAAGGCGCTCGCGGGCTGTCAGTTTACCGCCTTTGTGCTGGCGTTCTACGCGATCCGGCCCGCCGCCTTCCTGACTGCGCTGCCGCATTTCCTGAAGTAAATCAACTTTGTGATCAGTGATAACGCTATCTACCATTTTCTATTGTCCTTCCGGGATCATGTTAAGTGAGACCGTCCCGCTGTTGGGTTGGAGATTATAGCCGGTTTACAAAACCCTCTTAGGATCAAATGGTGACGTTCGGACGATACTCCCCGAACACGCCACGCAGCACACGGCAGATTTCGCCCAGCGTGGCCTCGCGTTCCACCGCCTCCACGAACAGGGGCATCAAAACATCTGAGCCACGCGCCGCCTGCTCGATTCGCGTCAGGATCTCGCTGACTTTGGCGTTGTCGCGCTTCTGGCGGATTACCGCGAGGCGTTCGGTCTGACGGTGCTCAATAGCCGGATCAACACGAAGTGTATCAATGGGAACCTCACCTTCGACCGTGAACTTGTTCATGCCCACGACGATCTGCTGCTCCTGATCGACCCGCTGCTGAAAAGTATAGGCCGCGTCCTGAATTTCCTGCTGCACATAGCCCGCCTCAATGGCCTTGAGCGCGCCGCCCATCGCATCAATGCGGGCAATATACTCTTTGGCCTTCGACTCGACCTGGTCGGTCAGGCTTTCGACGTAATAACTCCCGGCCAGCGGATCGACGGTATCAGCTACGCCGCTTTCGAATGCCAGGATTTGCTGCGTGCGCAGGGCGACCTGTACGGCAGCTTCGGTTGGCAGCGCCAGCGCCTCGTCCATGCTGTTTGTGTGCAGGCTTTGCGTACCGCCCAGGACAGCAGACAGCGCCTGAACCGTCACGCGCACGACGTTGTTGGCAGGCTGCTGGGCCGTCAATGTACTGCCACCCGTCTGAGTGTGGAAGCGCAGCCGCCACGACTCCTCGTTCTTTGCCCCGAAGCGATCCCGCATGATGTGCGCCCATATCCGCCGCGCGGCCCGGAACTTGGCGACTTCCTCAAAGAATTGATTGTGCGCGTTGAAAAAGAATGACAACTGCGGCGCGAAGTCGTCCACATCCAGCCCGGCGGAAATTGCCGCCTGAACGTAGGCGATGCCGTTGGCAAGCGTAAAGGCGATCTCCTGGGCGGCAGTGCTGCCCGCCTCACGGATGTGATAGCCGCTGATGCTGATGGTATTCCAGCGGGGCACGTCGGTCCTGCAATAGCGAAAAATGTCGGTGATGAGCCACATACTGGCCGCAGGCGGGAAGATGTACGTCCCACGCGCGATGTATTCCTTGAGGATGTCATTTTGAATCGTGCCGCGAAGCTGCTGCGGCTGGACGCCCTGCTGTTTGCCAACGGCGATATACAGCGCCAGGAGGATCGCAGCGGGCGCATTGATAGTCATGGAGGTACTGACTTTATCAAGTGGAATTCCCTCGAACAATCGTGCCATGTCGTGGATGCTGGAAATGCTGACGCCGACCTTTCCAACTTCGCCCAACGCCATCGGATCGTCGGCGTCGTAGCCGATCTGCGTAGGTAGGTCAAAGGCGACGGACAGCCCGTTCTGGCCCTGCGCCAGGAGGAACCGATAGCGCGCGTTCGATTCTTCGGCGGTGGCATAGCCCGCATACTGGCGCATCGTCCATAGGCGGCTGCGATACATGGTGGGCTGTACGCCGCGCGTGTAAGGAAATTCGCCGGGGAAGCCGAGTTTGGTGAGATAATCGTTCGTTGAAGCCCCGGACGCATCATTTTGGTGAGGCAGTATCGCGGCTCCTGCTGCGGAGTTTCGGTCAAGAGTTGCAGGGGTTGGGGCTTCATCGGGATGATAACTGTCGTTATCGGAACTAACCCCGTTGGGCGTGTACAGCCGATCAATTTCGATTCCCGATGAGGTCTCGAAATGCTCGGCGCGCTCTGGCGCTTTGTTCAGGCTAGGCTTCAGCGTGGATTCTTCCCACTGGCGCTTTTCATCTGCGA
>DATGFK010000069.1:0-4068 GCA_035309185.1 Aggregatilineales bacterium | reverse complement strand
TGCAAACGATTGTGAAGCTGAAATACGAACGAGGCATGTTCATTCCACAGCGCCCGATCCCGGAACTCCAGGAAGGAGACGTGATCGAATTCATTCTGCCCGATGCTGGTACGGTCTACCTGTGCGAGACAGATCGTATTGCTGCGATGGATAGCGGACACGTCATCTGGACACCGGGCGACTCCATCAACGAGGGAGAACAGGCTCCGCATGACCTCGCGCATTCTTGACCTGACCGCCGGGGTTACGATGGTGGTCTCGGATCTGCATGGCGATAGGGAAGCCTTCGGGCGTTACGTAGGAAGATTCCTCCAACTGTATACTCGCAAACGAGTGCAGCGCTTGCTGATATTGGGCGATTTGATCCACAGCGAACTGCCGGAATCCCAGGATCAAAGCCTTCCCCTGGTTCTGGATGTGATGCGGATGCAAAACGCACTGCCGCCCGGCGCGGTGATCATGCTGCTTGGCAATCACGAGATGCCCCACCTGTACAGCGTTTCATTGGCAAAAGGCAAGGTTGAATACACGCCACGCTTCGAGAAGGCTTTGACAGCCAGCGGGCAGCGGGAAGACATACTGAACTTCTTCGATAGTCTTCCTTTCTACGTCCGGACTGCGGCTGGCGTTCTGTTTACACATGCCGGGCCAGATGGCGGGGCAATGGCGAATCTCCATTTGCTACGCGATCTGGATCACCAGGCAGTGATCGCGGAGTTTGCCCACGCCCTTGCACTGCATCCGAACTCGGATAAGCTGCGTGAATTATACAGTGAAACGATGGGAATGCCCTACGAAATGCTGGCGCGCTACTACCTGGCTGTTAGCGGGCCGGACGATCCGCGCTACGACAACCTGATCCGTGCCTACATGATCGGCCAGCAGAGCCACGAATTCCAGGTCCTGTGGGACGCCCTCTTCACGCGCTGCGAACAGGCGACACCTGCTGCGCTTTACGAACGGTTGGTGAGCTATTTCCTGGCGACGCTTTCTGAAGACGCACCCGCGCCTCAGCAATTCCTCGTCAGTGGACACATCGGCGTGTCGGGCGGGCATAGCGTAGTGACGCCGCAGCATCTGCGCATAGCCAGCGCCACACACGCCCATCCGCGCAATGCCGGACAGTATCTCCTGCTGGATTTCGGCAGGCCGGTCGAGTCAATGGATGCGTTGGTCGCTGGACTCGGAAGTGTGTTCTAATATAGTACTTGGATGAGAGTCAAGGAGTTTGAATGGCAACTCGTATCACGCTAATCCGGCATGGCCGGACGGCGTGGAACGCCAATGGCCGCTGGCAGGGCCATGCCTGTGTTCCCCTCGATGACGAGGGGCAACGGCAGGCGGCTCTATTGGCACAACATCTGGTGAAGACGGGAGAGCAAGTCACCGCACTGTATTGCAGCGACCTGGCGCGTGCCCGGCAGACTGCTCAAATCATCGGACAACGGTTAGGCGTTGCGATTCAGGCCGATCTGCGCCTGCGAGAGATTGATATGGGCGAATGGCAGGGTCTGACCCGTGCCGAGATCATGGCCTGGGACGCCGAGCGCTTCCAGGTGGTGATGCAAGACCCACAGAACAACAGGCGGCCCAGCGGAGAATGTGGCTTCGACGTTGCCCGTCGCCTGCATATGGCTGTGACTGAATACGCGACTACTTATCCCAACGGCCATGTTCTGGTGGTTTCACATGGGTCGGCGATTTACAATTTGCTCCATTATCTGTCGCTGGTGGACGACTATCACGGGCCGCTCGGTAACACTGCCATCAGTCGCCTTATCCACGATAGTTCCAGCCCGGTTACGCCCTGGTCACTCAGTGCTTTCAACGTAGTGGATCACCTGGATGGCGGACAGCGCGAAGCCATCGCCAATGCGCCGTCGGACACATAACATCCAGGTGTGTGAACGGCACGTATGTATTAATGACCAGATTCATGTAGCTGCGTGCAAATCTCGTGCTAGAATTGTGAAGAAATGTACAGGGGTTGACCATACGTGTCCCAACTGATCTGCATTGGGTTGAGCCATAAAACCGCTCCCCTTGAAGTCCGTGAGCGGGTCGCGTTCTCTACAGAACAGCAGCGCCATATTCTTGCCAGTGCAGCAAGTGGAAACCTGCCAGGGATCAGCGAACTGGCGATCCTGGACACCTGCAACCGCACCGAATTGTACGCCGCAGGCGTCCCCGGTGTGGCCGAACAAACCCTTCGTACTGTGCTGACGGATTACAACAAATTGTCGGCGGACGAATTGGTAGCCTACACGTACATGCTGGACGATGGGGAGTGTGTAGAACACTTACTGCGAGTCAGTGCTGGTTTGGATTCGCAGGTGATGGGTGAGCCACAAATTCTTGGTCAGGTGGCCGCAGCTTACGAACAGGCCAGCAGCCTTCATTCTACAGGCCCAACGCTGTCTACACTCTTGCAGCAGGCGATCCATGTTGGCAAGCGAGTACGCAGTGAAACCGCACTGGGCGAGGGTGCGCTATCCATCAGTTCGATTGCCGCCGTTTATTCTGCGCAGGTCATTGGGGCGCTGCAAGGGGCGTGTATGCTGATCGTCGGTGCGGGCGAAATGGCCCAGGCTGCGGCAGCCGCTTTTGTACGACGGGGCGTTGATCATCTGCTGGTGGCGAACCGTACCCTGGAACACGCCGAGGAGATCGCGGCGCAATGGCACGGCAGGGCGTTGCCATTTACGCAGCTTGGCGACGGGTTGGCAGAAGCCGATCTGGTCGTCGCGGCAGCTTTTGCACCGCATACACTCATCCACCCGGTGGATATTTTGCCGATCATGGAGCGGCGTGCTGGTCGCCCGCTGGTTATTTTCGACATAGCCTTGCCCCGCATCGTTTCTCCAGAAGTCAAGATGATTCCCGGCGTAACCTTATACGACCTGGACGACCTACAGGGCGCTGCTGATGCGCATCGTGCCAGCCGCCAGAAGGCGATCCCGCTGGCTGAGCAAATCCTGACGGAAGAAGCGCAGAACTTCGCGCAGTGGCAGGTCAGCCGCACCGTTGTGCCGGTGATCCAGGAACTGCGCGCCAAGGTCGAATCGATCCGGCAGGCGGAATTGAAAGCGGCTCTCCGCAAGCTGCCTGACCTGACTGAGCGTGAGCGAGAAATCATAGAGGATTTCAGCCAGCGCCTGGTCAATAAATTGCTGCATCAACCTACACTCAAACTGAAGGCCCAGCCTGCCGAAGAACCCGCAGAGATTTACGCCAACCTGGTCAGCGAACTATTTGACCTGGAAATAGCAGGGAAATAGGCCATGAATCACGAACGATCAATCGCCATGTTCGCAGAAGCTTGCAAGGTGATGCCAGGCGGGGTCAATTCGCCGGTTCGCGCTTTTCGGGGTGTCGGCGGCGATCCTTTGTTTATCGAAAAAGGCAGCGGCGCGTATATATGGGATGTTGACGGAAACCGCTACATTGACTACGTGTTGAGTTGGGGACCACTGGCGCTCGGCCATGCGTTTCCCGCTGTCGTTGAGGCCATTCGGGAACAGGCAGGGCGTGGCACGAGCTTCGGTGCGCCAACTGGCCTGGAAACCCGGCTGGCAGAACGAATTGCGGGCCTGATCCCTTCGATGCAATTGGTACGCTTTGTCAACAGCGGAACCGAAGCCACGATGAGTGCCTTGCGGCTGGCGCGTGCCTTCACCGGGCGCGCCCGGATTGTGAAGTTCGCTGGGCATTATCACGGCCATAGTGACATGCTCCTGGTTCAAGCGGGGTCAGGCGTTGCCACGCTAGGCTTACCAGACAGTCCCGGTGTACCGCCCGGCGTAGCGCAGGATACGCTCACGCTACCCTTCAACAACACAGCGGCCCTAGACCAACTGTTCGCTGACTTCCCTGATCAGATCGCAGCGGTAATCCTGGAGCCTGTCGTGGGCAATATGGGATTGGTGTTACCGGAGCCGGGCTATCTCTCGTACCTGCGCGATGTGACCCGAAAGCACGGCGCATTGCTAGTTTTTGACGAGGTAATGACAGGCTTCCGCGTCGCGCTGGGCGGGGCGCAGGCCCGTTTTGGCATTGACCCTGATCTGA
>DATGFK010000068.1:0-4680 GCA_035309185.1 Aggregatilineales bacterium | reverse complement strand
TGTGTGCCCGCCCGGTATGGAATTTTGAAGCGACAGGCCAAGCCCTGTCCCTATTTGCGAACCTATAGTGAACGTGAGCAAGGAGTCCAAGAGCAAAAAGTATGGCTTTTCATATCCTCATTCCAGACAATCTCGACAAGGCCGGGCTGAACATCCTCAGCGGCACCGAAGGCGTGACCATCCAGGCGGCGGCCAAGATGAGCCGCGACGAAGTGATAGCAGCCATCCCCAACGCGGACGGCCTGATCATCCGCAGCGCGACGAAGGTGGATCGCGCCATGCTGGAAGCCGCGCCCAAACTGCGGCTGGTAGGCCGCGCCGGGGTCGGCGTGGATAACGTTGACCTGGCCGCAGCCACGGACAAGGGCGTTGTCGTCATGAACGCGCCCGACGGCAACACCATCGCCACGGCGGAACTTGCCTTCGGCCTGATGCTCTCGCTGGCCCGCAAGATCCCTGCGGCGCAGGCTTCGATGCAGGCGGGCGAGTGGGATCGCAAGAGCTTTACGGGCAGCGAGCTTCGCGGCAAGACGTTGGGCATCATCGGCTTCGGGCGCGTAGGACGGGCGATAGCCAAACGCGCGCAGGCCTTCGAAATGGCGGTGATCACCTACGATCCTTACGTCACGGCGGATATGGTCAGGGCGGCACACGTGATCCCCGTCGCGCTGGATGACCTGTACGCGAACTCGGATTACATCACGCTGCACGCCGTGGTCAGCGACGAGAACAAGCACATGATCAACAGCCAGAGCATCGCCAAGATGAAGCCCACCGTGCGGATCATCAACGCGGCACGCGGCGCGCTGGTCAACGAGGCAGAATTGGCCCAGGCTGTGAAAGATGGCAAGGTCGCAGGGGCAGGGATTGACGTATACAACGAGGAACCGCCGGAGAAGGGCAATCCGCTGGTTGGGTTGGCGGGCGTGATCCACACGCCGCACCTGGGCGCCAGCACCGTCGAGGCGCAGGACGAAGTGGCCGTGCAGATCGCGCAGCAGACGCTCGACGCGCTGATCAAAGGCGAGTACCGCAACGTCGTCAATCCCGACGTGCTGAAGAAGGTCGGGCAGAAGGCGTAAACAAGCTGACGGCGATTAGCTCTCAGCCTATAGCCGGAACGGAGCGCGTCCCGGTGAATAGCCATCGCAATGCTCGTAAAGGCTTGCGGCTCTGGTGGTTCGCCGGGGCGCTTTTGTTTGTCTCAAACCTGATCGTGGCGGGCACCATTGTCGCTGCACAAAACCTGCACGGCAGCGGCTATACCTGTGCAGTGGCGGAATACGATAACGGCGACGGCACCCGACCCCTTGTACTCGATCTGGCGCGGGGTACCGAGATAACATTCGACGGCTATATCGAAACCCGTCAGACGGCGAGTTTTGCCGAGAACTCACCGGATAACCACTACCGCGCCTTCGTCGAAGAAAGCAAACCGAACTGGCCTCGTGCCGTTCTCATCATTCAATCGCTGGTAGACGATCATGTGACCCGGCTACCTATTGACGAAGGTTCGAGCGCCTCTGGCGTGCCTGTGTATCTATACTGGTCTCCCGATAGTCATTGGGCATTCTATACCGGGGGAAATGGTGGTTTTCTAAATCTCATATCGGCAGATGGAACTGAACACACTACGAGCGATGCAGGGTTTCCCCACTTTGGCTGGTCTGCCGATAGCCAGTATTTGGGCTGGTTAACAGTTCCTGAGTTGCATCCTGTTGCGGCTTTGCAAATGCCTGCCCCGTGGTTCGCCTCGTGGTCGCCGCAGGGTCATCAATTTGCTGGCATTCGAGACGATTTGGCAGGTACCATCCTGGCGATCACATCGTCGGAATTGTCCCAAGTGGCGACCTACACATTTCCGTCCCCAATTGTAGGCTATGACCCGAACAGGACTCTACGGCCCCCGGCGGGCATTGTCTGGTCGCCGGATAGCGCCTATGTGGCCGCCACGGATGCGTCTGGCGATGGACACGAGCTGCGTGTCTTCAAAACAGACGGCACAGGCTCCTTCGACCTTGGCGCAGTCTGGTCGCCCGCAGAAGCGTCTCGCTCACTCCTGACCTATTGGGCAAATATCAGTTTAAACTTTTACAAAGACTCATTTGCGACGGACATTCGCTTGCCCGCAGCTTATTGGGCAGCCGACAGTCGTTCAGTCAGCTACTTTATGGGCAGTCCCGACAATATTGAACTCAAAAGATTTTTCCCGGCAACACAGCAATCCGAACCATTGGCTGATCACGTACTCCACGCCTGGGGCGCGCCCAAAGGCTCACAGATAGTCATTTCCTGGCAGAACGGCGATCATCTGACTGCCAGTCTCTTATCGCCGCAGAGCGAGGCGCTGATCACGTTAGTTCCCAATGCCGAGATCGTTTATGGATCCGTGTGGTTAAGCGATGAGCAGGCGCTTGTGACGATGTGGAAAGCTGATTCCAGGCTTCACCTGACCTGGGCACGTAGCGATGGCACTCAGATGCAAGAGCCGGACAGCCGACCGCTTCAAGCACTTTACCACTGGTATATGTTCGGCAATAACTTCGTGTATGTTGCGCGGGCGTCCAATGAGGCGAACGCAGCCATTGAAAGTCTGGATTTGCGGACTGGCACGATCCAGCGGGTTGGTGCAGACCAGTGGGCTGCTCCAGCTTACGAGATTTACTCCCCCGATCTAAAGCATGTGGCTTCGCTCAGCTCGTTGGGCAGCGCAACGTACCTGGGACTCGCTTCAGGCGGCGATATGCGGCTCCTGGCGGCGAACTATAGCGGAGCCTACACCCTGGAATCCTGGTCGCCTGACTCGGCGTTGTTCGCCGTTTTCGCCGATGATAATTCGCCCTTGCCCAACACGCTCCTGGTGTACCAGGCCGATGGGACATTACGCTGGCAGCAGGAATTACTGAACTATGCCTCACCGATCGTGAATTTCACGCGCTGCGACGGTCAGCCGGTGTACACTGACGTTTTTACGGTTGACTGATCCAGCGCAGGGTTGCTTACTTGCCTTGCGTTGCCGGAACGCCTTCCACTGCTTTGCGCATGAGCCAGGCCATCGCCTCATGCATGGAGAAAAAGACCTGGTTCTCGTTGCCCTGCTGCCGCTGGGCGCGTAGGAAGAGGCGAATGATCTGTGCCATAAAGGTCGGAGAGAGTACCAGGGCCGCATAGCCCGGCGCTCCTGCACTCAGCGGGAGTAGCTCCTCAGAGCGTTTACGAGCGTGCGGTGTCAGCAAAAGATGTCGGGCCGATAAATCGTGGACGGCCAGGTAGACCTGTCCCTTCGGCCATTCTTCCATCGTTCGCATGACACAATTAAACCAGGCGTCAACCGTCGCACGTGAGACATCGCCTGGGCGGAACAGCACGACGCGCTTATCCATGAGCCACGAGCGCGTCAGGCCAGGGGCTATTTGTTCGATGGACTCTTCCTTATAGGCGATGTCTGGGGCGGATTGAATGGGGAGTGATGCCTTCATCGGATGATTTGCACTCTTAATATCGTTACTGCCTGCAATTCTAGCGCAGATTGCCGATAAGGCTCAGTCCTAAGACGGATTCCTGATAATCACTCGCCGTATGATTCTGCGGTTTAGCCGGGCGCCAATGACGTTACCCAAAAGAATAGGGTATTGATTTCGCGGGCCGACACGCAGGCCGGTCCCACACAGAGCCAATTTTTAGGGTCGCCCGCGTCGGATTGCCGTATTCAAATCATTATCCCCGGCGATGCAAAAGAGAAGTGTTTGCGCGGAAGCCGTATTATTTATCGCGCCTTTCCGAAGGGTCGGACGCTGCCGGGGTTTCTTTCTCTGAGCTTTGCAGCAGACCCTCGACAGCCTGCAAAAGTTCCTTGACCCGGAAGGGCTTTTCAAGGAAGCGCTCGGCGCCATCTTCAAGCGCCTTCTGCACGAGTTCCGGGTCGGCGCGCGAACTCATCAGCATGATCTTGGCATCGGGACGGGCCTTGTGCGCAACCTGCAAGACCTCGAAGCCGGTATGATTGCCCAGGTTGATGTCGGACAGCACGATGTCGAACTGGTGACGGGTCAGCCGCTTGGAGGCCTTCTTGAGGCTGCGCGTGCCGCGAACCTTGTAGCCCACGTCACGTAGGATTTCGCAGACGGTCTCGCGGAAAGTTTGATCATCCTCGACTATGAGAATGCGGGGTAAATCACCAGTGTTCATGTTTGTTTCAGGCCATTACGCTACCACTAAATTGTTATTTCAAATGTACACGTAAAGGCCCACGCTGTCCAGTAAATTTGTAGGATAATCAGGTTAAGAAAGTGTGATCCCCGAACGTTGCAGCTTTCGATCTAGGTGGGGCGATTGGGGCGGCGTTCGCGGCCAACCTATGTCAATAACAGCAGTTTGCGCTTTTACGGCTAGTATAGTGATGTTTGCCAATCATGGAAGCGCTTTATCAGCATCAGCCAATAGAAGAATATTTGTCGCCGTCAGGTGAAGCAAATACGCGGCAAGGTAAGGTGGAACAGTGATTGGTTGCGTACCTTGACCATGCCCAGAGGTTTTGTTTCTCACAGTAGGTACGCCACTCTCAAGGCTTGATTTCAGTGCATTGAACTGTGATTGCAAATAGCCTGGGATGATCCCATTGTTGAAGCAAACAGCAATGAGAGCACTGGCAGTATCTGTGGAGTTAAAGGTCCAACCGCG
>DATGFK010000067.1:0-6725 GCA_035309185.1 Aggregatilineales bacterium | reverse complement strand
TCACAGCCGATGGAAGCCTGTGCCCGTGTGATGGGTGATTCGCCGCGCTGGTTTCAATTATATTGGAGCCAATCCGATGACCTGGTGATCAGCCTGGTGGAGCGGGCTGAGGCGTGCGGGTGCAGCGCCATCGTCCTGACCCTGGATACGACCATGCTGGGTTGGCGAATCCGTGACCTTGACCTGGCTTATCTGCCATTCCTGCGCGGCAAAGGGATCGCGCAGTACACGAGCGATCCGGTCTTCCAGAAGCAGATTGAAGCGGATCTTGTGCCGCCGAGTCCGCGTGCGCCGGTGACGCTCTCGATGCTGCGCGCCCTGTGGCAGATGAGCCGCGCGTTTCCAGGCAGCTTAATGGCAAATCTCGGATCTCCAAAACCGCGCCGTGCTGTGCAGCGCTTTATCACCACCTATTCTCGTCCGTCGTTGACGTGGAACGATCTCGAATTCTTGCGCAAGCACACCAGGCTGCCCATCCTGCTCAAGGGCATTCTACATCCCGACGATGCACGGACCGCAGTTGAATCTGGGATGGACGGGCTAATCGTCTCCAATCACGGCGGGCGGCAGGTGGACGGCGCGATTGGCGCGCTGGATGCTCTGCCCGCAGTTGCCGAAGCGGTGAACGGAGCGATCCCTGTCATCTTCGACAGCGGCATTCGCGGCGGCGCGGACGTGTTCAAAGCGCTGGCTCTCGGTGCAAAAGCGGTTTGTTTGGGGCGGCCCTACGTTTATGGATTGGCGCTGGCCGGGCAGGCGGGTGTCCAGGAAGTGATCCGAAACGTAAAGGCCGATTTTGAACTCACAATGGGCTTGTCGGGCTGTGCCAGCATCGCGGAGATCGGCCCGCACAGCCTGAACCGCGAACCCGAAAGCGCGACGATGACGGTAACGTAAACCCTCCTAGCCCGAACTTTTCCCTTACGCAGTCGGGGGAACGGGAGCCTTATCTAGGTTCTGTTGAGATTTCAGGTAATTCTGGTAAGGCTGTCAGACGATCACCGCGAGAAACGCTGACCACTGATGCTCCTGTCCCAAACGGGAGCAGAGATGATCTCAGTCCTCAGCTCGCCGCTTTCTTCACAAGCGCGACGATCCTTGACTCTTCGGCGGGGGTCAACTTCTTTAGCGCGAAGGCGACCGGCCACAGGGCGCCTTCGTCGAGGTTCGCGTTGTCGCTGAAGCCGAGCGTCGCGTACCTCGTTTTGAACTTCTGCGCGCTTTGGAAGAAGCAAATGATCTTGTCGCCCCTGGCATACGCGGGCTGACCGTACCAGGTTTTCGGCGAGAGGTCTGGCGCGCTGCCTTTGATGATGGCATGGAGCCGCTCCGCCATGACGCGATCCGCTTCCGGCATCGCGGCGATTGCCGCGAGCACGTCGCTTTCTCCATCCGCCTTGTCCTTGTTCGCGCGCGCTTCCGCCTTCAGCTCTTTGGCGCGATTCTTCATCGCGGCTAGTTCGTCGCCCGTGAATCTCGCTGATTTCTTGTTGATCGTGGTGGTGTTTTTCGCGGACTTCTGCACGTCCTTCTTTGGACTCATCTCATCCTCCTCATACTGACCACTGACTTGGATGCTTAACCACGGCCCCAACGCTCTGTGCAGTCTGTTGAATAGGAAATGATTTTGTTCAGGTATGCTCCGGGCCTCGCCAGACATTACTTGATCCTTGCATAAACTTTGTCAAGCTATGCCGAATCTGGCACAAATCGTGCTGCCTGAGAATATTTGTGCCAATTCAGAAAGATGGACTTGTCGCACTGAAGTGCTTCAGGCGGAAGCTGTAAGCTGTCTGACCGACCATCACTTTGCATCACCTTAATTTTCCGATCGCGGGGGCAATAAACGCCAATTGAAAAAGTGGCGATCCCGCTGCGAGATCGCCACTTTTTGGTGTTTGCGGTCTGAACCAGGGAATTTATCCCCCGGCTCAACGTGGAAATCTTAGTAGTCCATCCCGCCACCGGGAGGCATGGACGGGGCCTTCTCAGGCTCCTTGATGTCCGTAATCAGGGCTTCGGTGGTCAGGATCATCGCGGCGATGCTGGCGGCGTTTTCGAGCGCGCCGCGCGTGACCTTCGCCGGGTCAATGATGCCCGCTTCGATCATGTCCACCATTTCACCGGAGATCACGTCGTAGCCGATGCGATTATCCTTCTTGGCGATCTGCTCACGCCTGACGGCCTCGATGATCACCGCGCCGTCCTGGCCTGCGTTCTGGGCGATCTTGCGCATTGGCGCTTCGAGGGCACGGCGCAGGATCGTGACGCCGGTGTTCTCGTCGTCGTAATCCATCTTCAGCTTGTCCAGCGAGGACATGGCGTTGAGCAGGGCCACACCACCGCCGGGGACGATGCCCTCTTCGACAGCGGCACGGGTCGCGCTCAAAGCGTCTTCGACGCGGTGCTTCTTTTCCTTCAGTTCGACTTCAGTCGCCGCGCCGACGCGGATCACTGCGACACCGCCGGACAGCTTCGCCAGGCGCTCTTGCAGTTTTTCCTTGTCGTAATCGCTGGTACTGTTATCAATTTCGACTTTGATTTCCTGGACTCGGCCCTTGATGGCCTTCTCATCGCCCTGGCCGTCAATGATCGTGGTGTTGTCCTTGGTGCTGGCAACCTTCCCGGCACGGCCCAAGTCGTTGAGCGTAACGGTTTCCAGCTTGCGGCCCACGTCTTCGCTGATGACGGTTCCACCGGTCAGGACGGCGATGTCTTGCAGCATAGCCTTGCGTCGGTCGCCGAAGCCAGGGGCCTTCACCGCCAGGACATTCAGCATACCACGCAGCTTGTTGAGAACGAGCGTCGCCAGTGCTTCGCCGTCAATGTCCTCGGCGATGATCACCAGTTCGCGCTTGCCAATCTGCACGAGCTTCTCCAGGATCGGGACGATGTCCTGGGCAGCGCTGATTTTCTTCTCGTTGATCAGGATGTAGGGATCATTGATGACGGCTTCCATTGTGTCCGGCGCGGTGATGAAGTACGCGCTGATGTAGCCACGGTCAAACTGCATACCCTCGACGTATTCGGTCTCGAATTCGAGGCCCTTGCTCTCTTCAACGGTCACAACGCCGTCCTTGCCGACCTTGTCCATGACCTCGGCGATCAGATTGCCGATCTCACGATCCTGGGCGGAAATAGCAGCGACGGACGCGATCTCTTCCTTCGTGTTGATTTCGACGGACATCTTCTTGACGGCGGCGGCGACTTTCTCCGTCGCGGCCTCGATGCCGCGCTTCACAAGCATCGGGTTGGCGCCAGCAGCGACGTTTTTCAGGCCTTCGTTAACGATGGTCTGAGCCAGCAGCGTCGCGGTAGTCGTGCCGTCTCCGGCGATGTCGTTGGTCTTGGTGGCGGCTTCCTTCAGAAGCTGCGCGCCCATGTTTTCATAGGGGTCTTCGAGTTCAATCTCTTTGGCAACGGTCACGCCGTCGTGTGTGACGGTGGGCGCGCCGAATTTCTTGTCGAGGGCGACGTTGCGGCCCTTGGGGCCAAGTGTAGTGGTTACGGCGTCGGCCAGCTTATCCACACCGCGCTTTAGGCCACGGCGTGCTTCTTCAGAAAATACGAGTTGCTTGGGCATGGTTCCAATTCCTCCTAGAGTTACAGTTTTCGTTCTCTGCCAGTTCGGCGCTTACTCGACAATTGCCAGGATGTCGGTTTCCTTCAGGATCAGCACTTTCTTGCCATCCAGCTTGATCTCGGTGCCAGCGTACTTGGCATACAGCACCTTGTCGCTGATCTTGACATCCATGCTGATCAGCTTGCCTGCATCGTCACGGCGGCCATTGCCGACGGCCAGGACGGTGCCTTGCTGCGGCTTTTCCTTGGCTGTCTCTGGCAGCAGGATGCCCCCGGTGGTGACTTCCTCGCCTTCGCTCGGCTCTACGACGACGCGGTCAGCTAACGGGCGTATTTTGACGGTCATTGAACTCCTCCTTAACACAGTTTAACATGGGCATAACAAGAACTTAGCACTCGCTGGGTCTGAGTGCTAATTGTTGATCATAGTTTAGCCGCTGCGAGGGGTCGTGTCAAGGGCTTTTTAGCAGTGAGCAGAGATGAGTGCTAGAGCCGATTTTGTTCCTGGGGAGGAAGGGCTGATAGCCGGAGCGCTCCCCCCCAAGACCCAAACTCGTGAGATTTTTCAGACCGAATACTGTGTTGTCGCCCGTGGCGATATCCCAAATCCGAATGGATTTAGCCAAGCCCATCGAGTCAATTTCCGTCAACGATAAGAGGGTAGAGCCGGTAGCAAAACTGACGTAATCCACGGCCCCTTCCGAAGAATCGCCTCTCAATGTCGTTTTGTCGGACTGTTTTTCCACGTCCCACAGGTGGATAGTGCCATCCTTATGGCCTGACGCCAACAAACTACCGTCCGCATTAAAGCTGATACTCGACACAGTATCGGCATTCGGCTTTAACGTGATGAGGATGCCAACATCTTTTGCACTGGCCGCCGTGATCGGCATGTATGCCATCTGGGCCGAAGCGGGGAGCGCATTGATCGCGCCGATGATCACCAGGGCGATTGTAGCTCCGGAAGTTCGCAAAAAGTGTCGTGTAAACATTTGTCCCTCCCACCATGCTGAAGACAGGACTGGTTGTAGCCCCACTGATTAGGCTGTGGAAGGATTCAAGATCAGGCAGAGAGCTGGGCGAGGTCTCTTCTACGCTCAAAACTCCTGGGGATGGATCAGATCGACAATGCCCTGCACCGTCGCCACCAGGCGCGATGGATCGTTGGCAGGTAGCGTGAACGGATACAGGCGGAAGCGATCAAAGGCGGCAATGCCGCGATATGCAGGATTGTACGCCAAGGTCGAAATGCTGGCCGATTGAGTCGTCCAGTCCATCAGCAGCACCACCTCCGGCGCGAACTGTCTGATCTGCGAATCGTCCACATCGCGGGCATCAGGGATGCCCGCCTCGGCAGCGACATTAACGCCGCCCGCCAGCGCGATCAGTTCGGTGATGAGCGCACCCTGCCCGGCGGTGTACCCTTCCGGGGTCAGGATCAGGACACGGGACGTTGTTTGCCCATGCACTTCCTGCCGGATGCGATCCAGGCCAGCCTGGATATTGGCTGCCCATCGCAGTCCCGCGTCCATCGTACCTGTGGCTTGGGCAACCGTGCTGATATTCGACTCGATAGAAGCCACTGTCACTTCGCGCTGAAGCCAGAAAAGCCGCGCTTTGGACGCGGCGTATGCCGCTCGCAAATCATCCTGCCCCATCCAATCACGCGAGGCGAAGATCGCGGCAAACTTTTTGGTTCGCAGCACCGTGCCAAGCATTCCCGGTTCCACCGGAATGAGTCGCGCATCGCCCACAAGGACTCGCAGAATAGGCGCGGCCTCCGGGCCAATCGTGGCATAGACGGGGATGTTCGATTGAGCGCGAGCGGCAGGTATGGCAAGCGGGAAAACCACACTGGAGAGCACTATGGCTATCCCGGCGAAAAACGTAAGGACACGGCACTGCCATGTCCTTAGAATTCGTCTTATTAAGTCCCCATATTCGCTTACGGGGAGCCTTCGCAGTTGAGCCGGGGACCTCAGCCCCCGGCCCAGGGTAGCCTCAGGCAACGTTCAGCCTATCGCACAAAAACAGGTACGACGGGCAGATCATTCTTCGCGCCCTGTATCAGGTTGGTCTTGCTGCCGTCGCTGACGCTGATCACGACGAGATTCTGCAACGGCTTGACGCCGAAGCCCTGCGAAACAGACTCGCCAGTAGCGACCGCCGAACCGTCGGCGTTCACAGCCAGGGACGAGTAGGTGCCGCGTACCACCATCGTGGACTGACTGCTGCTGGGATCAAAGGAGTACAACGCCTGTGCGTTACCGGTCACGTCGAAGAACAACTTGCTGCCATCGCCGCTCCACGCGACACCGGGTACCTTATCCTGCACGCCCGCATTATTCGTGCCACCGGCATTGGGAACAGCCACAGGGGCTTTGTCGGGCGAGTTGAGGTCATAAATGAAAAGCTGTTCAACTGCTGCGGAGGTCAAGGTCACAAAGGCCAGCTTGTCACCTTTCGGGCTGTACAGGAAGCGCACTGGCGCAGTTGGCGGGTAGTTGGCAACTTCTACCGAGCCGACCACACCCTTGATGGTGCCGTCGGCCAGCGTGAGGGTGTTCAAATCGCCCAGGTTGCTCTGGCCGCCGTTGGGCAGCACGACCAGGGCCTGCTTGTTGCCCGGCATCAGGAACAGATTATTGGTGTCCGCGCTGTAGAAGAAGGAGGCATTCTGAGGCGTCGGGCCGGTCTGAACATCCGTACCAGCCTGTCCACCACTGAACGAACTCAAATGCAGACGCCACGTGGTGCCGCCCGGCGTGCAGTGTTCACCGAACATGGTGTACACGTTTTGATCAACACGCAGAATCTTGGCTGTGACAAACTCGCAGTCCTTCTTGGGATCTTTGTTTAGCAACTGCACGTTTTGTTCGATCTTGCGAGTCTTGCTGCCATCCCAGAAGGAAATGTCGGCAGCGTTGGCTTCGTTCTTCGTGTTCGTGAAAAACTGGAGGAAGGTCGCACCGTCATTTTGCAGATTAAATGACGCGACGCCGTCCTGGGAGAACTGCTCGGAACCGTCCGAGAGCTTCAATACCTTCAAGGTGCCTTGTGTGTAATGCTGATTGCCAACGGTTAGCGCGTAGTTGATCGTGCCCAGCCGCTGTCCGTCGGGGCTGAACTGAGTCAGACCGGGG
>DATGFK010000066.1:0-7828 GCA_035309185.1 Aggregatilineales bacterium | reverse complement strand
TATACGAGTCGCTCTGGAATCTGGCCGCCTTCGGCGCGTTGATTTGGGTTGAACGGCGCTTCCGGGATCGTCTGTTGGATGGCGATGTGTTTCTGCTGTACCTGATGTCTTATGCGACAATTCGCTTCCTGCTCGACTTTGTCAGGCTGGATAGCAATGGGCTTGGCTTTATTACGACGGCCCAAATTGTTTCGCTGGTAAGTTTCCTGGTTGCAGGCGGCATATTCATCGTGCGGCATAGACGGCTCGCGGCAAAATCTTCCGTAATGGGGGATTCACAGCCAGCATCCAAAGCCGAGTCGGTTGTCCCGCCCGGTAGGGCTTAGGTGCGTTCCATTGTCCGAAACGAGAAAGCGCGCCGTTGATGTCGCTCATTGAACTACCGCAGGAAGCCAGTCGTCTCCTCAAGCTAGACTTGAACGAGGAACAACAGCGCGCCTTTGAACGCTATAGTCAGGCACTGATCAGTTGGAATGAGCGCGTCAACCTGACCGCGATTGTCGAGCCGCTCGCCATCGAGATACGCCACTTTCTCGACTCGCTGTCAATTCTCAAGGTGGCTGCATTGCCCAATAACATGCGGGTTATAGATGTGGGTGCAGGGGCAGGCTTTCCCGGTTTGCCGCTAAAAATCGTTTGTCCGCAGATCAACCTGACCCTGCTGGAAGCGACGGGCAAGAAGACGGCCTTCATGCAGTATGTCGTTGATGACCTCGCGCTCACGGGCGTGAAGATTGCCAATGTGCGGGCTGAAGACGCCGGGCAAGACCCCGCCTTTCGAGAAAATTACGATCTGGTGCTGGCGCGCTCGGTGGCTCATATGCCGGTGCTGGTTGAATACCTGCTGCCTCTGTGCAAGGTTGGCGGGCGGTGCATCGCCATGAAAGGCGAAAGCGCGGCGGCTGAGATCGCGCTGGCTGAGATCGCGCTGCGTTTGCTCGGCGGACATTTTCTGCAACTGGTTCCAGTAGAACTCCCGCACGTTGCCGAAACCCATTATCTTGTGATTATCGAAAAGATTGCAGCCACGCCGCGCCAATTTCCGCGCAAACCAGGTGTGCCAACCAAGAAACCATTGTAAAATCTATGGCTGTGTACAATCGAATGGTTGACCATTTCTGTCCATTAAGCCTCTGCTCAAAACGAACGGGCTATGTCTGACAATATCCTCCGCATCATTCCGACTGACCCGGCATACCTGCCGGACGCCGCCACGCAAACGCTCGGCTATGCACTGTTCTCGTCTTTTGTCGCCAAAGCCGACAAGATTCAAGCGCTTGTGCTAGACGAAATTCAGTTCATCGATCCCGGCGAGAACTTCGTTTCGGTGACCTGTCCAGTGTGCGGCGCAGACCTGGGCGACTGGTGGCAAGGTGTGATGGACAATGCCTACCAGAACCATTTTGAAAACCTGACGATCACGACACCCTGCTGCGAATCAACCGGATCGCTCAACGATCTGGTTTACGAAGGGCCAGCCGGATTTGCTCGTTACATCCTCGAAGCGAAAAACCCTGTCAATGATGTGAGCGAGGCACAGCTTAATATGCTCGGAAACATCTTGAAATGCGGTTTGCGCAAGATCACCGCGCGCATTTAGTTCAGCGTAGGGAAATAGACGCCTGGGGTTCACACAATTTTTACAATTGTGCGTAAGATCGCGCCCAGCAACTAACAAAAATGGAGATTGCTGATGTCAAGACGTCCTCGTTGGACTGGCGCGTTCACGCTTGTTCTGATCATGTCGTTCGCGGTTATCTTTTTTGCCAGCGCAGGCGGAACCGATGCAGCCGCTGTTGCGGCAACAACTGCGGCCACTCAACCAGCCACACCCTCGTCGAACCTTCCCCTGCGCTTCCGTTACCGCTACTACGTGGATGCTTCTCTGCTGATCGCTGAAACGGCAAAGGATACTAAATTGACTCTCAGTGCTGTACGGCGCGATCTGCGCCAGAGCATGACGTTGGCTGACATTGCGACCTCCAACAAATGTGATGTACAGCTAATCATCAAGGCCGTTTCCGATAAGGAGCAGACGGCGATTGACCGTCTGGTCAAATACAAGTTGCTCTCGCAGAAGAAAGCGGATACGTACCTGGCCGGGTTGAAGGATTTCCTGACGGAGATCATGAATTTCCAGTTTTACCACCCCTTCACAGTCACGCCGTCCACGAACAAGCACATCTTAAAGTCTACGCAGGCTGCTACTGCCACACCCTGATTTCGCCGCTCAATCATCGGAACGAAAAATAGAAAACGGCGACTGGAGTTATCAGACTCCAGTCGCCGTTTTTGTTCAAAATTCACTGCGCACCATTCGAGACACTCTGAAAAATGTTAAGACTCGTCACATTTTTCTTCAAGGTTATCCACTCTATTTATTACAACGAGGTAACAATTCCTTAATGGAAGTACAGCCGGTTCCTAACGAAGGCGCAGCACTCTTGTAACGTCCTCGAATATTGTCGCCCTTACCAGGAGAAACCTTGTGGCTAAACTCACCCGTAGACGCTTTTTAGGATTGTCCGCCGCTGGAATGGCGGGTTCCATGCTTGCGCCGCGTATGCTGGCGCTGGCCCAGACTGCGGCCCCCACCCCTGCTCCCACCGCCGCCGCAACCCTAAGTCCCCTCCCTCCTGCACCTCCTGCTGGCCCGATTGACCTCAAGGCTGCCGGTGGAATGGATGCGCTCGTCGCCGCCGCCCAAAAAGAAGGCGCGCTGACGACGATCACGCTGCCGCGCGACTGGGCGGACTATGGCGAAATCATGGACACATTCCAGGCCAAGTATAATATTAAGATCACCGACCTGATTCCAGATGGCAGCTCCGGCCAGGAAATCGATGCGATTCGCGCCAATGCTGGCAGCACGGGTACACAGGCTCCAGACGTGATTGACGTTGGTTTCAAATGGGGTGAAGTCGCCGTCGGCCAGGGCCTGCTTCAGCCGTACAAGGTTGCCACCTGGGACACTATCCCCGACTCCTTGAAGTCCAAGGATGGTTTCTACTACGGCAATTACCAGGGCACGATGTCCATTGCCATGAACCTGGACGCCCTGAAGAAGGCCGGAGTGCCCGTTCCTGCTGACTGGGCCGACCTGCTCAACCCGGCTTACAAGAAGATGATTTCCATCAGCGACCCGACCCAGGCTTCCGAAGCTGCGCACGGTGTATGGGCTGCGGCGATTGGTAACGGTGGTTCTCTGGACAACGTTAAGCCGGGTATCGAATTCTTCGCCAAGCTCGCCAAGCTGGGCAACCTGGCAGGTGCCAAGCCCGCTTCTGACAAGCTGGGCACCGGCGAACTGCCGATCCAGCTTGCCTGGGACTTCAACACACTGAACTGGCGCGACGCCAACAAGGACAACGCCAACATTCAGGTGATCTACCCGAAGAGCGGCACGATCTCGACGACTTACCTCGATGCAATCAATGCTTACTCGCCGCGTCCGAATGCCTCCCGTTTGTGGATGGAATACGTGTACTCGGATGCCGGTCAACTGATGTTCCTGAAGGGTTATGCCAAGCCAGTTCGTTTCGACGACCTGAGTAAACGCAAGTTGATCCCAGACGATCTACTTGCCAAGCTACCGAAGGCCGATGTTCCGGTGGCCGTCCCGACCCTGGATCAGATCAACGCCGCGCTGATCGCGATTGCTGATGGTTGGAAGGCGACCGTCGAACCGGCGATGCAGCAGTAATCTGGCACGTATCTACAAGCGAGTTTTAATATCAGGATTCTGGTTGCGCGGCATGATTGCCAGTCAGAATCCTTTTGGCCTATGGTTGACTGACCGAATACAATTCGTTTGATTTATACTTCGCCGGTCGCGCGAAAAGGTAGACAAGACAATTGTGATCCAAGATGTACAAGTGCCGGAGTCTCCAGTCGTTACAGTGTCCCCACCTGCGCCTGGGCTATTGCGCAGCCGCCCTGTCTGGCTGAGCTGGGATTGGTTGCCTATTCTACCTTTCTTCGCGTTCATCCTCGCTTTTTTGCTCTTGCCGACCCTAGCTATATTTCGTGGCGCGCTTCTGGATGACCATAATCAGCTCACCGCGCAGTATATGCTCAAGCTGCTTAGCGCCCCGTATATCAGCCCTTACATCAGCACCATTGAAATCAGTATTATTACCGCAGTGGCTGGTGGTCTGCTCGGTTTCTTCATGGCATGGGCGATTACCCTTGGCGGGCTGCCCGGATCGGTTCGGAATGCGACACTGTCCTTTTGCGGCGTGGCATCCAACTTCGCAGGCTTACCGCTGGCCTTTGCCCTTGCCGCGACGCTTGGACGCAACAGCCTGCTGGTAGACGCGCTGAGCAGCATTGGGATCAATTTGTACCCGGATTTCAGCATATACAGCGTGATTGGAGTATGTCTGGCCTATACGTTCTTCCAGATCCCATTCATGGTGCTGATCATGACCCCGGCACTGGATGGCCTGCGCGTCGAATGGCGTGAAGCGGCTTTCAACCTCGGCGCGAACCAGAGTCAATACTGGCGCTTTGTGACGCTGCCGATCCTGGCGCCTTCGCTTTTAAGTGCGTTCGCGCTGTTATTTGCCAACTCGTTTGGCGCGTTTGCAACAGCGGCGATCCTGATCGGCGCCGGTCCGGGTAGCCTGATCATCGTTTCAATTGCCGTATCGCGGGAGTTCAGCAGCGATATTACCACCAATCCGCACCAGGGCTATGCGCTGGCCGTCGGCATGGTTATCATTGTACTGGTGACGATTATTCTGTACAGCATTACTCGGGCTCGCGCGGAGCGTTGGCGTCCACGTGGTACCTGAGATCAGACTGAAGTAAGGCAACACAACTATGGAAAAAAAGCGCACTTCGCTAGTGGCCTGGGGAGCATTGCTGATCGGTATGCTGTATATGGGCATACCGCTGGTTGCCACCCTGATCTTTTCGGTCAGTTCCAAGTTGCATTCGGTCACAGCACCAACTCCGATCAGCTTTTCGGCCTATGCCACCATCTTCAACGACCCAAAGTTCGGTGCCGGACTGTGGTTTTCGCTGGGTGCGGGCCTCCTCACTATCTTGATCAGCACGGTGCTGCTCGTGCCGCTGATTTACTGGGTTCAACTGCGGATGCCCTATCTCCGCTCGGTAATCGAGTTCATGACGCTTCTGCCAATCGTGATCCCAGCTATTGTCCTGGTATTCGGTCTACTAGGACAGTATCGCGGTACGTTTCTGACAAACAGTGACTCAGGTCTGTATGTCCTGCTGACCGGCTCGTACGTGATCATCGCCTTCCCCTACACCTATCGCCCGATCAACACCGCCTTTCAGGCGATCAACGTCAAAGTGCTAACCGAAGCCGCGCAAAGCCTGGGTTCTGGCTGGTTTACGATCATCGTGCGCGTCATTCTGCCCAACGTTTGGACCGGAGTGCTGAACGCTGCGTTTATCACATTGGCGATTGCGCTGGGTGAATTCACGATTTCCAATGCGCTAGCCCAGAATACATTCAGCATGTACCTGTTTTATATGGAAACCAAAATCTACGAGCCGGTCGCGTTTACCGTGGTCGCGTTCATTCTGACCTGGTTCTTCATTGTCGTACTGCAACAGGTAACCAAGCGGCCAGCACAGCGCGCAACCCGAGAGCGATCTGCTCAACTGATAGGCGGAGCAATCGGCTTGCCGTCAGCTTCCGAATCCGAGTAGGCCGATCACACAAAAAACAAGCGACACAGAAAACGGCTTGCTTCGAAAAATTACGTCGAAAGGATTTAAATCATATGGCGTTCCTGGAACTTACAAATCTTCGCAAGCAATTCGGTTCGAGTTGGGCGGTGGATACGTTTAACCTGAACATCGACCAGGGCGAGTTTATTTCGTTCCTGGGGCCAAGCGGTTGCGGTAAAACGACCACGCTGCGGATGGTCGCTGGCTTCGAAAAGCCCACCTCCGGCCAGATTGTCATATATGGGACGGATGTGACCAACGCCCCGGCTAACAAGCGCAAGATCGGTATGGTGTTCCAGTCATACGCGCTGTTCCCCAACATGACCGTTGCCGAGAATATCCAATTCGGCCTTAAGGTGGCAGGCCAGAGCCGCGAAGTGATGCAACAGCGCGTTACGGAGATGCTCGAACTAATCCACCTGCCGGAGACTGCCAAGCGCTACCCACACCAGCTTTCTGGCGGGCAGCAACAGCGTGTGGCCCTAGCCCGCGCGCTGGCCTTCGAGCCACAGGTGCTCCTCCTGGATGAACCTCTGTCCGCGCTGGACGCCAAGATTCGCGTCACGCTGCGCCAGGAGATTCGTTCAATTCAGCGCAAACTGGGCATCACCGCCATCTACGTGACGCACGATCAGGAAGAAGCACTCTCAATCTCGGATCGTGTGGTAGTCATGAACAAAGGCAAGGCCGAACAGATCGGCACGCCAACCCAAATCTACAACACGCCGCAAACCCAGTTCGTTGCGTCGTTCGTCGGAACGCTGAACGTGTTGCAGGCAAAGATGGTTGACCTTGCCAATAAAGTCCTGGCAGTGGACGATCAGCACGTGCGGGTAGAGCAGATCACCATACCTGTCAACGGAAAACCCGTCTCGATGGCATTGCGCCCGGAAGCGATCACGCTGCACCGTCAATCGGCCAACGGCAAGACCATTCCGCCCGACTCAAATGCCTTACAGGGGACTGTGGAGGATGTTAATTTCCTCGGTTCGGTAGTTCGCATCCGCATCCGCTTGCGTGACCAGGTCGTTAATGCCGACTCCTTTAACAATCCGCACGCGGAATTGCCCGCTTATGGTGAGGCCGTGACCTTGAGCTTCCCAAGCGAGGCTTGCCGCGTGATTGGCTGACCAGTACTCACCACAACTCTAGAAAGAGAATATTCAACAAATGACTTCCCAAAACCTGACCGAGCGTACGGCGGATAAGCTCCTGTTCACGCCCGGCCCCCTGACAACCAGCGCTACGGTCAAGGCTGCTATGCAGCGCGATCTCGGATCGCGCGACAATGAGTTTATAGGTGTGGTCAGCGCTATCCGGATGAAGCTAGTACAACTCGCCGGACAAAGCGATGACAGTGTGTACAGCACCGTGATCATGCAGGGCAGCGGTACATTTGGCGTGGAGGCAGTGATTTCATCGGTCATCGCGCCGGCTGGCAAGCTGCTGGTCATTATCAATGGCGCCTATGGCAAACGTATTGCACAGATCGCATCCGTGCATCACATCGCCACACATCTGTTGAATTATCCTGAGAACGCCCTGCCTGACCTGGCCGAGATTGAAGCGGTCCTCGAGGCAGATTCGGCGATCACGGCGGTAGCCGCTGTCCACTGCGAAACGACGACGGGCCTTTTCAACCCGGTCAACGAGATTGGCGCAATTGCCAAACGCCACAATTGTGTCTACATCCTAGACGCTATGAGCAGCTTCGGGGCTGTACCGCTGGACGCTTCCACGAGCCAGGTAGACTACCTGATCTCGTCGTCAAATAAATGTGTTGAAGGCGTGCCAGGCTTTTCGTATGTGATCGCACGTAAAACAGCGCTGATGGGGACAGAAGGCTACGCGCGTACGGTCAGTTTAAATCTGCTTGCGCAGTGGCAGGAACTGGAGCGCAGCGGGCAGTTCCGCTTTACGCCCCCGACCCACGTGCTGTTAGCTTTTCACCAGGCGCTGCAAGAGCTGGAGTCCGAAGGCGGCGTCGAAGGGCGCAGCGCGCGCTACCGCAAAAATTACCAGACGCTTATGACTGGAATGCGTATGATGGGTTTCCGAGAATACCTCGATCCAACATTGCAAGGTTATATCATCACGACATTCCTATACCCGGAACACCCCAACT
>DATGFK010000065.1:0-4618 GCA_035309185.1 Aggregatilineales bacterium | reverse complement strand
TCCGTTGAAATAAATCGTACGGCCAGTCTGATAGCTGTGGAGGTCAACCATTGGCTAAAGGGTTGTGCGATCTCCACAGCTTCAGACCTACCAAGAATATTATCATGTCCCAATAAAGCCAAAAAGAGATTATGCTATGGCCGCAATCCGGTTTCGTGTCTTTCCCAGAACTTACGACCAGGCAGGAAACGACAAGCAGCGACGCCAGCTGGGTAAAGCCCTGCTCGTCACACTGTTTACACTGCCAGGAATGGCAATTTTCTTCATCTTCTTGCTGATGCCGATCAGCGAGTCGTTTCCCTTGAGTCTGTTCAAATGGAATGGCCTGGGTCCATTAAATAACTTCGTAGGGCTGGACAACTATACGCAGTTGCTCAGCAACTCGACCTTCCAGCATTCCGTTACGCACAGCTTCATTATCATGCTGCTGTCGCTGTGCATCCAGCTTCCGCTATCGCTTGGACTGGCACTGTTGGTTGGGCGTGGCGAACTTCCGGGGCGGCGCCTGTTTCGAACACTGCTATTCATCCCGTTCGTGTTTTCTGAAATCATTACTGCCATTATCTGGCTGTACGTTTTCAAGCCGGACAATGGCCTGCTGAACGTTCTATTGCAATCGATAATCCCCAGTTTCAAGCCGGTCCCCTGGCTGGGGGATGCCACGAATCCAAGCCTTGTGCTGTATTGCATTTTCGCCGTGATCACCTGGAAGTACTTTGGTTTCCACATGATTCTGTATATGGCGGGGCTGCAAAATGTCCCGAAAGACCTGGAAGAGGCCGCCCGCGTAGATGGCGCTAATGGGTTCAATGTGCTGCGCTTTATCACCTTTCCCTTGCTCGGGCCCACCATTCGATTGAGCGTCTTTTTGTCGGTCCTGGGTTCGTTTCAACAGTTTGTCATTATCTGGATCATGACCCTGGGAGGGCCAGTCGACTTCAGCCACGTAATCGCGACCTACATGTACCAGTTTGGCATCGTAAGGTTTCTGCTGGGCTACGGCAGCTCGATAGCAGTTGTGCTCTTTGCCATCACACTGGTCTTTTCAATTGGTTATCAGCGAATTGTTCTGCGGCGGGATTACACCGCTGGAGCCTTCTGAAAGGGACAGACGATGTCAAATCGATTAAGCTCCTCGCTCTTCACAGGGCTGAAACTGTTCATCCTGGTCGTGCTGTGTCTGGTCATGAGCGCACCCGTAATCACGGCTCTGCTTGGCAGCATCAGGACAACCGGCGAATTCATCGGCGCACCATTTGCGCTTCCCCAGAACGGCATCCAGTGGGGTAATTACCTCAGCATCTTGTTGAGCGGTTCATTCTGGCTTGCCATGAAGAACAGCATAATCATCACAGCGACTGTCACCGTGTTGAACGTTATCCTGGCGAGTATGCTGGCATTTGTCTTCACGCGCATAACGTTTTTTGGACGCGGTTTTCTGTTTGGCGCCCTATCGCTTGGCCTGCTTTTCCCAATCGTGATCGCTATTTTGCCGGTCTATCTCCAGATACGTCAACTTGGCTTGCTCGACAATCCCTTTGGCGTGATCTTTCCGCTGGTCGCATTTGGTTTGCCTGGCAGCGTCGTAATTCTGCGAGGGTTCTTCATCCGTGTGCCGCAGGAACTGGAAGACGCATCGTACATTGACGGTTGCACGACGTTTGATTTCTTCGTTTACATCCTGATCCCACTGGCAAGACCCGCACTGACGGCGGTAGCAGTCCTGCAGGTCATCGCTGCCTGGAATGAATACTTTTTGCCGCTACTCGTATTTAACGATAACAAACTGTGGCCACTGACTCTGGGTATACAGCAGTACCAGGGCGAATACGGTACAGACTGGTCGCGGGTGATGGCCTTCGTCATGCTCCTAATTATCCCGGCGGTTATTTTCTATCTCTTCGCCGAAAGATACATTGTGACAGGCTTGACTGGTGGCGAACTCAAAGGCTAATGGCGTCGTCGCTAGCACCGGGTATGAATGAACACTGCCTGGTCACCAGAAACGGTGTTTTGACCTGATCGCACATTTTACTCTGATGAAAGTAAAGGGGGCAAAGTGACCGGGTTACGAATCTACAACGATCCTGCTCGATCCGCCAGCGAGCGAGCAGATGATTTGCTGCAACAAATGACCCTGGATGAGAAAATTGCCCAGATGGGCAGCTATTGGGTCTATCAACTCCTGGATGGCACCACGTTCTCCCCGGAGAAAGCCGATTTTTTGATCGGACACGGGGTCGGACAGATCAGCCGCGTGGGCGGGGCCAGCAACTTACGTCCGGCGCAGAGTGCCGCCTTGACCAACCACATTCAAAAATTCCTGATCGAAAATACACGGCTTGGCATTCCGGCTGTGGTGCATGAGGAGTGTTGTAGCGGGTATATGGCGCGCGGCGCGACCGTCTTTCCCCAGGCGATTGGCCTTGCCAGTACCTGGGACAACGATCTTGTAAAAGCGATGGCCGAGGTTATCCGCAGGCAGATGCGTTCTGTTGGGGCACACCACGCACTTGCGCCCGTACTGGACGTCGCGCGTGATGCACGTTGGGGCCGCGTCGAAGAAACGTTTGGCGAAGACCCGTACCTGGCAGCCAGCCTGGGCATCGCCTATATTCGAGGCATGCAGAGTGACGACCTCAAAGATGGGATCGTTGCAACAGCCAAACATTTTGTAGGCTACAGTATGTCCGAAGGCGGGCTAAACTGGGCGCCTTCCCACATTGCGCCGCGTGAACTGCGTGAAGTATTTCTGTTTCCGTTTGAAGCAGCCGTGCGCGAAGCGAAACTCGCTTCCGTGATGAATGCATACCACGAACTCGACGGCGTCCCATGCGGCAGTTCCAAAGAACTTCTCACCGCCATTCTCCGTCAGGAATGGGGCTTTGACGGCACTGTAGTCTCCGACTATTTCGCAATCGCCATGTTGAACGAATACCATCACGTTGCGCGTACTAAGATGGAGGCGGCTCAAGTCGCCCTGGAAGCGGGCCTGGATGTGGAACTCCCCTTCACAGATTGCTTCGGAAATCCGCTGCGCGAAGCGGTTATGCAGGGAAAAGTGTCAGTAGCCCTGCTGGACATCGCCCTACAGCGCATCCTTCTGCAAAAATTTGCCCTGGGCCTTTTCGACAACCCGTATGTGGACCCTGGAAGTGTGACCTTCGATACGCCTGAGCAGCGCCAACTGGCAAGGATTATCGCTCAAAAATCGCTGGTCTTACTCAAGAATGAATCGCCGGAAGGAACTGGCAGTCCATTGCTCCCACTGGACAAAGCCATCCCTACCATCGCAGTGATTGGGCCGAACGCCGACAGCATTCGCAACCTGTTTGGCGACTATGCCTTCCCGGCGCATATTGAGACGTTGATAGACCTCAAGAATCATGGCAATATCTTCAACCAACCCCTGCCAGACGACATCGAAAGCGCCGAGGATTTTATCGCTGCCATCAGCGTCCTGGACGCCATTAAGGCGAAGGTGAACAGCGGGACGAAAGTCGTGTATGCCAGAGGCTGTGACATCCTGGATGGGTCAAGGGATGGTTTTGCGGAAGCCGTCGAAGCAGCGCGACAGGCTGAACTCGCGCTTGTCGTCGTGGGCGACAAAGCAGGTCTCACTGACGACTGCACCAGTGGCGAAGCGCGGGATCGGGCCGATCTGACATTGCCCGGTGTTCAAAGCCAGCTTGTGCAGGCCATCTATGACACGGGAACGCCCATCGTCCTCGTTCTGGTGACAGGTAGGCCAGTCACCCTGGGTTGGATAGCTGATTCCGTTCCCGCCATTCTGGAAGCCTGGTTCCCGGCGGAAGAAGGGGCCAACGCAGTGGCTGATGTCTTGTTCGGAGACGCCAATCCCGGCGGGAAATTGCCCATCACTTTCCCCCGATCCGTTGGACAGGTGCCAATATTTTATGGGCACCGCCCTTCCGGAGGGCGCTCGCACTGGAAGGGGGATTACGTCGAAACCAGCGTCAAAGCGCAATACCCGTTTGGATATGGCTTGAGCTATACACATTTCGAGTTCACCAATCTCCGCATTGAACCCGCCACAGTGCAGGCGGGCGAGGAAGTCACGGTTTCCGTTGACCTGACCAATGTCGGGCAGCGCGCCGGAGATGAAGTCGTGCAGTTGTACGTACGCCAGGAAGTCCCCCTCGTGACGCGCCCGGTGAAGGAACTTAAGGCCTTTAAGCGCGTGACTCTTGAACCGAAGGAAACCCGTACCATAGTCATTAGCCTCGCGGCAAATCAGATGGGTTTTTACGACCGTGACGATAACTTTGTCCTGGAACCAGGACATGTGGAGGTCATGATCGGCGCTTCGGCGGAGGACATCCTGTGTACCGGTACCTTTGAAATTCAGGGCGAACGGCGAGACATCCGAGAGGCAAAAGTTTTCTTGAGTAAGGCCCACGTAATATAATTCGCAGAGTTAATCGTTCACTCGATAGTGACTGCTACAAACGAAGGATATTGCAATGCCTGACTATCAACCACGACCCGAACACAAATTTACCTTTGGCCTATGGACGGTGGGCAATCCGGGACGCGATCCCTTTGGCATGGCTGTCCGCGATGCCCTCTCGCCAGTAGAAATCGTCCACATGCTGGC
>DATGFK010000064.1:0-4947 GCA_035309185.1 Aggregatilineales bacterium | reverse complement strand
GGAATCGCCTGATCGGCGTGAAGGGAACGCCGTCGTTCCTGGCCTCTACAATTGCCAGCGTCAAAGCCTCGGACACTTCAACCGTCGTTTTGACCCTAAACGCCCCCGACCCGGCCATTCTGGCGAAGCTGGTCTATCCCGCTTTCGCCGTAACCGACTCCAAGACGATCATGGCCCACGGCGGCACCACCGATGCGAACGATAAGGCTGAAAGCTGGCTGAACAACAATTCGGCAGGCACCGGCCCCTACGTCCTGACCAAGTGGGACAAGAACAATCAAACCGTCCTGGTCAAGAACGCCAAGTATAACGGCACGGCCCCGGCTTTCGATCAGGTTGTCCTGAAAGATATTCCCGAAGCCGCCTCGCAAAAGCAGGCGCTCGAAGCCGGCGACATTGACCTTGCCTACGACCTGACCCCCGATCAATCGGCCAGCGTCAAAAGCAACAGCGATCTAAAGCTGTACGAGGGCGTTAGCAATACTGTGTTCTTCCTGATCATGAACCAGGACAAGACCATCGGCGGCCCGCTGAGCGATGCGAAGGTGCAGAAAGCGGTTCGCCTGGCGATTGATTACAGCGGGTTGCTAAAGTTGACCGGTGGTTCGGCGGTGACGCCCGCCTCGGTGATTCCCGTTGGCTTCGCCGACGCGCTGGACAGCAGCAAGGCGCTGCAACAGGATGTGGCCGGGGCCAAGAAGCTTCTGGCCGACGCCGGACAGGATAAAGGTTTTGAAATCACGCTCGAATACCCTGATTTCACCTATCAGGGTGTGAATATCGGCACGACGGCGCAGAAAATCCAGGCTGACTTGAAGGCGATTGGCATCACGGCAACGCTCAAGCCTGGATCGGTTCAGGTCGCCCTGGCGAACTACCGCGACGGCAAATCGCAGATGGCCCTGTGGTTCTGGGGGCCAGACTACATTGATCCGCTGGACTACGTCGAATTTGGGCCAGCCGGAGTGGTCGGCAAGCGTGCCAACTGGACTGACGCAAACGCCGACAAGACGGTCACGGGTTTGCGTGATAAGTTGAAAGTCGAAACCGACGCCACCAAGCGTGCTGACCTGTTCGCCCAGTTCCAGACGTACTTGCAGGAAACCAGCCCATACGCGCCGATTGTTCAGCCGGGAATCCAGGTTGGCTACCGCGCTACGCTAAAGGGCTTTGCTTACAACGCGCAGTGGGGCATTGACCCGGCGACGTTTAGCAAATAAGCTGCCACTTTGAATCCAACATTCCGTTAACTATCTCCTGCCTGATCGCTTCGCGCGATCAGGCAGGGTGTGTGCTACTATCAAGTTATGCCTCTTTACCTCTACATTGTGCGCCGCGCCATCCTGACCGTTCCCCTGCTGATTGGCATCACGCTGATCGCCTTTATCATCGCACATATCGTCCCTGCCGATCCGATCACGGCAAACCTGGGCCAGCGTGCCATGTCCGACCCGACTATCGTTGCAGCCTTCAAAGCGCAGTGGGGCCTGGATAAACCCCTCCCCACGCAATATCTCATTTACGTGGGCAATTTGCTCCAGGGAAACCTGGGTACCAGCATCCGTACCAAGCGCCCCGTACTGGATGACCTGAAAGCGTATCTGCCTGCGACGCTTGAACTGGCAACCACCTCGACGTTCCTGGGTGTTGGCCTGGGCCTGCTTCTCGGCGTAGTGTCCGCAGTCGAACGCGGAAAGCTCATTGATTTTATTGCGCGGTTCGTCTCGCTCATCGGCATCAGCGCTCCTGTGTTCTGGATGGCAACCCTTTCGCTGGCAATCTTCTACGTTGGGCTTCGGATCGTGCCCGGACTGGGCCGCCTGGATACATCTATCGTTGCGCCGCCAGCCGTCACCGGTCTGCTCACGGTGGATAGTTTACTCAGCGGGCGCTGGGACGCTTTTACCAACGCCATCGGCCACCTGATACTGCCCAGTCTGGTTCTCGGCAGTTACAGCATGGGCCTGATTACGCGCGTAACGCGCTCGTCTATGCTGGAAACGCTCGAACAGGATTACATTCGCACTGCGCGTAGCAAAGGTCTCCGCGAGCAGATGGTGCGCCGCCGTCATGCCCTCCGCAATGCGCTGATCCCCGTAGTGACGGTGATCGGCCTTTCGTATGGTACATTGCTGTCGGGTGCAGTTCTAACGGAAACAATTTTTGCGTGGCCCGGCTTGGGCCGCTATGCTTATCAATCCTCCACAACGCTCGATTTTCCCGCGATTATGGGCGTGAGCCTGGTCATCGCGCTGATCTTTATCATCATCAATTTGATCGTAGATGTCCTCTATTACCTCGTTGACCCTCGAATCCAGGCCCACTGAACTGCGGACGGCGGGTCGCTTGCGCCTGGCCTGGAAGTGGCTGCGCACCCACCCCGGCGTCACCTTTGGTCTGGCGATTCTCCTGTTCTGGATGGTGGGGACACTCATCGCTCCGGCGGTGATCAGCTACGATCCGCTGGCCCCAAACATCAACGACAGCCTGGCTGCGCCAGGCATCGCCCACATTTGGGGAGCCGATAAATTAGGCCGCGACATCTTCACCCGTGTGCTGTACGGGACTCGCATCTCGCTGCCCGCAGGGATCATCGCCGTGCTGGCGTCCCTGTTTATTGGGACGGCAATTGGCGCTGTGGCGGGCTACATGGGTGGTTGGGGCGATGAACTGCTCATGCGTGTGACCGACATCTTTTTAGCCTTCCCCTCGATTATCCTGGCTATGGCAATTGCGGCGGCGCTGGGGCCGAGCATCACGAATGCCATCCTCACCATTGCCATTGTCGCCTGGCCGAACTATGCGCGTGTGACGCGGGGGCTTGTGCTGAGCGTCAAGCAAAATGAATACGTGGAGGCGTCGCGTGCCATCGGCGCGTCACACTTCAGAATACTGTTTCGCACCATCTTGCCGAATTGTCTCGGCCCGCTCATCGTCCTGGCGACCATTGATCTCGGCAATGCGATCTTGCTGTTCGCGGGCCTGAGCTTCCTGGGGCTTGGCCCTGCGCCAGAAGTGCCAGAATGGGGCCGCCTGATCGCGGACGGCATCCAATACTCAGACCAGTGGTGGGTCAGCGCCTTTCCAGGCCTAGCCATCTTCAGCTCGGTTATGGCCCTCAATTTCATCGGGGATGGCCTGCGCGACGTACTCGATCCGCGAACGAGACGGAGGTAGGGCGCCTTGAGCAGCATTGAACGCCAGTTCGACCTGTATGACCTGCGTGTCACGGTGGTCGAAATCCAGGGGCGCTCCGTATGTGGTCTACAGGTTGGTGACTATTTCGAGCTGACCGAGAGCAGCCGCTTGCGTATCCCCGCCGGTAAACACTTTTGCATCTATGCCCTGCAATCGGTTCTGCCATTTCTGGCCGCCCATCAGCGTGTACTCGATCCCGCCGATTGGATGGCCCAGGACACCGTGATCGCCTGCCCCGATCCTGACGAGCGCTTGCTGATGAAAATCGAGCGGATCGGGAAACGTCGCCTCAACACAGACGCGCTCACCTGATCATGCAGGAAACCAGTATCGCCTTCCAGACCAACAAAACGCCAGCCGAATACCGCGCCCTGGCTGAACTGGTCAACCGCTACGCCTTCGACGTGGTCAGCGTTTACAGCGATCTGCCTTTCCAGCCGTCCCATGCAGCGCTGTTGCTGATCGCGCCGTATTTGCAGCGTGCGAGGCTTGGCCCGGCCTGCCTTTCGCCGTCGCGCATGTCGCCCATTGATATGGCGGGCGCAACCGCGCTGCTCGATCACCTGACGGCAGGCCGTGCCTATCTCGGCATTGCACGAGGAGCATGGCTGGAGAGACATGGAATCCAGGAGTTAAAGCCGCCGCTCCAGGCTATTCGCGAAGCGATTGAAATCGTCCGGCGTCTGCTGGCAGGGACCGATTCCGCCTATGACGGTGAAGTGTTCCGGCTGGAGCCGGGAGTCCGGTTGGGTTATCCAGTCTACCGTGAGAACATCCCGATCCTGATCGGCACCTGGGGACGCAAACTTGCAGCATTGGCAGGCGAACTTGCCGACGAAGTGAAAATTGGCGGCTGCGCAAACCCTGCGATGGTTCCCCTCATGAAAACCTGGATTGCCGACGGCGAGAAGCGCGGCGGACGAACGGCTGGCAGCGTCGGCGTGGTGGTTGGCGCCGTGACAGTCGTTGACGAGGACAGCCGCCGAGCCAAAGACACCGTGAAGCGCGATCTGGCACTGTATTTGCCCGTCATTGCAGGCCTGGATGTGACGCTGCACGTCGAGCCGGAACTCCTCGCGCGGATCGAGCATTGGGTCAGGGCAGACGACTATCCTGCCGCCGCCGCCCTGATTTCGGACGATATTCTGGCAAAATTTGCTTTCGCAGGATCGCCGGAAGAAATACTCGAACAGGCCCAGCGCATCTATGATGCAGGCGCCAGCCGCGTAGAGTTTGGCACACCACACGGTCTTGACACCGCCACTGGAATTCGATTGCTTGGCGAGCGTGTCCTGCCCAATTTGAAACTTGCCTGAAGCCTGCTGCACGGCGGTTCCCGAACCACCGCTACGAGACATGTGCCGTAGGGGCCGCTCGTGAGCGACCTGGTGCGTGACAATTAAATCCTGGAATGAAAGGCCCTAAAAAGGCGTAACTTTGACAATTAAAACCTGGACTGGTATAGGGTTTCTAAGATAATGCAACTGCCCGTGCGTAAAACAGGGCATCGTCTCAGAGTTATAGTAACTGGGTATCAGAGTTAATGAGACCGGCCTACCGTCGCTTCAGATTTACCGCAATTGCCCTAAAAGCTGATTCTGTCTGGATGTTTCAGGCAGTGTGCGGGATTTTATTTCGGCTATTCGGATTTTAGTGTTGAAACGCGATTTGTATATTGCGCCTCTATTTCGGATTATAATGTTGAAATGTATTTGCTTAGGCTGGTTGAAATTGAACGTGTATTTGTCT
>DATGFK010000063.1:0-9699 GCA_035309185.1 Aggregatilineales bacterium | reverse complement strand
GAGCCGGACGACATTGACCACCTGGGCAACCGCCGCGTCAAGACGGTCGGCGAATTGATCCAGAACAAGCTGCGTATCGGCCTGCGCCGGACGGAGCGTGTTGTCCGTGAGCGCATGTCCATCCGCGAAGTCGAAAACCTGACCCCAATCACCCTCATTAATATCCGGCCCATTGTCGCGGCGATCCGGGAATTCTTCGGCAGCAGCCAGTTGAGCCAGTTCATGGAACAGACCAACCCGCTGGCCGAACTGACCCACAAGCGTACCCTTTCGGCGCTCGGCCCTGGCGGTCTGCGCCGTGAACGGGCGGGCTTCGACGTGCGCGACGTTCATCACAGCCACTATGGTCGAATCTGCCCCATCGAAACGCCGGAAGGCCCAAACATCGGTTTGATTGGTCGTCTGGCAACCTATGGTCGCGTCAACGAATATGGCTTCATCGAGACTCCGTACCGGCTGGTTTTGCGTGAACTGCCGTTGGACGACAAGCGCCTCAAAGGCCGTACCGTCCGCGAAGATGTCACCGGCAGCGGCGACAAGGTTATCGTGGAAGAAGGCGCCAAGCTCGACGCCAAGACCATCGAGAAGCTGAACAAGGCGGGCATTGAAAAAGTCCCGGTGAAGCCCTTCGTCAGCCCGGATATTTTCTACCTCTCTGCCGACGAAGAAGACCGCTTCATGATCGCGCAGGCGAACGCCACCCTCAACGAGGGCAGCGAATTTACGGGCGAAAAAGTTTCCGCGCGCTTCCACCAGAAGTTCCTGGATACCTCGCCCGACCGCATTGATTACATGGACGTGGCCCCGCGTCAGATCGTCGGCATTTCGGCTGCGCTCATTCCGTTCCTGGAGCATGACGACGCCAACCGCGCATTGATGGGTTCCAACATGCAGCGTCAGGCGGTTCCCCTGCTGCAACCGGACGTCCCAATTGTCAGCACGGGTATGGAAGATCAGGCCGCCTATGACTCGGGTCAGGTGTTGATTGCCGAGACAGAAGGTGAAGTGGTGAGCGTGCAAAGCGCGCAGGTTACTGTGCGCGAAGCTGATGGAATGCACACCTACAAACTGCGCAAGTATACGCGCTCGAACCAGTCTACGTGCATTGATCAGCGGCCCGTAGTGCGCAAAGGTCAGCACATCAAGAAGGGCGACGTCATCGCCGATAGCTCCTCAACCGTTCAGGGCAACCTTGCCCTCGGCCATGACGTGCTGTGTGCATTCCTCTCCTGGGAGGGTGGCAACTACGAAGATGCCCTGCTGATCAGCGACCAGTTACTCCGCGACGACAAGTTCACTTCCATCCACATTGAGAAGCACGAGGTCGAAGCGCGTGACACGAAGCTCGGCCCCGAAGAGATTACCTACGACATCCCTAACGTCGGCGAGGAAGCGCTCAAAGACCTTGACGAGTTCGGTATTGTCCGCATTGGCGCGGAAGTCGGCCCCAACGACATCCTGGTCGGCAAGATCACGCCGAAGGGTGAGAAAGAACTCAGCCCTGAAGAAAAACTGCTGCGCGCCATCTTCGGCGAGAAAGCCCGCGAAGTAAAAGACTCGTCGCTCCGCCTTCCGCACGGCGAAAAAGGCAAGGTCGTTGACATCAAAATCTTCACTCGTGAAGAGCATCGCGATCTGCCCGCCGGTGTGGATCAACTGGTGCGGGTCAGCGTTGCCCAGAAGCGCAAGCTGACGCAGGGCGATAAAATGGCCGGGCGTCACGGAAACAAGGGTGTTATCTCCAAGGTTGTGCCGTTGGAGGATATGCCCTATCTCAAAGATGGTACGGTGATAGACATCATCCTGAACCCTCTGGGTGTGCCAGGCCGTATGAACATCGGCCAGGTGCTCGAAACGCACCTGGGCTGGGCCGCAGACCGGCTGGGCTTCCGTGCCATAACGCCCGTCTTCGACGGCGCCGACGAGCGCGAGATTGAAGCCGAACTGGGCCGTGCCTGGATGATTGACCGGGCCTGGGACGAGATCACCGCCCGCGCCTGGGAGTGGATCAAGACGCAGGGCTACGAAGCCGACTCTCTCGAAGACGACGAGGAAGTCCGTCGCCTGTACATCGAACACTGGATCGGCAGCAATCCCGCTTATAACAGCGAACAGCTTGCCCTGGAACACGTTTATGCTCGCCGTGCTGTCTTAACAGAATGGTTGCGCGAGAAGGGCTACGATCCTGACAAAACGTTGCTGTTCCAAAACAATAAGACTCCTCTCCAGGAGCGTGACGACAAAGACACCCATGCCATTGACGTCGCCTTGCAGATCTGGTCTGAGGTCACAGACGGCGAAGCAACGCCCCGCGAATTGACGGGCGAAGCGCTGCGCGAGCACGCCAACCGTGTCTTCCTGCGCACAGGGAAGCCCGTGCCGATCTTTGGCAAGCAGGTTCTCTTCGACGGCAAGACCGGCGAAGCGTTTGATCGCCCGGTCACGGTGGGCATAATTCACATGCTCAAGCTGGCCCACCTGGTCGAAGACAAGGTACATGCCCGCTCCACTGGCCCATACAGCCTGGTCACGCAGCAGCCGCTTGGCGGTAAGGCTCAGTTTGGCGGCCAGCGCTTTGGCGAGATGGAAGTATGGGCGCTGGAAGCTTACGGCGCGGCGCATACACTCCAGGAAATGCTGACCGTCAAGTCCGATGACGTGCAGGGCCGTGTCAAGACCTACGAAGCCATCGTCAAGGGCGAACCCATCGAGGAACCAGGAGTCCCGGCCAGCTTCCGCGTGCTGGTGAAGGAACTGCAAAGCCTGGGCCTTGCCGTAGAAGCCATCACCGACAGTGGCGAGATTATCCGGTTCGGCAAGGACGAGGAAAAAGCCCGCCAACCCAAGATTGGTATGGGCCTACTCGGACTGGCCGGAGAACACTAAACTCAGCATACGGGCGGGGCCAAAACCCCGCCCGTGTTGATTTTCACATAACATACAATGAATACTGCCATGTCCACGATAATCATCTCGTGGACGCGGCAGTATTTTTTCCTGCTCGAATGGCGCTAATGCAAGGGACGTTGAAGCTAATTTGCCCGCAAAATACAGCAAAAATATCCTACTCTGACAGGAGTGGGCAACAGGCTTAATTTCACGGAACTACGCTAGTGATACCCGCGCTCGACTCTAGGCTGGAGGTAAACATTCCTCCAGCCCAAAAGTTCCAAGTTATGACACCTTCACACGGAACTCCCTCTAGCGGGAGTCAATGTTTTCAAGCGACTGTACAGAGGATTATGGTTTGGGCCGCGATTATTCCAGTTGGTGAAGTACTGTTTCAGCGATTGTCCCCAAAGTTTGCAACTGCTCGGCTGTTAGCACATCAACCACATACTGTCGCACTACTTGCTCATAATACACTTTGGCTTCGGTAGCAAGTTTGCGGCCCCCCTCAGTAACGCGAATCACAGAGCTTCGGTTGTCTTCAGCGCACTCCTGGCGAGTAATAAGACCGCGTTCCTCCATCCGTCGGAGTTGATGGGAGAGCCGACTCTTTTCCCATTCCAGGCCGCAGCGCAAGGCAAGCGCCCGAACCGAATCATTCGGTGATTCAATGAGCGCAGAGAGTATCTCGTAGTCGGCTTCGGATAACCCAGAGTTTTGGGCAAGTTCCCGGTTAATGCGCTCGGCGAGCCGCACACGCATCCGCTGGTAGTTTGTCCAGGCCGCTAGTTGTGTACCGGACAGTCGTTGCTGTTTCATATACAAATTATATACTCAAATGGTTGACGTGTCAACCAAAGTGATATATGATTCAATGGTTGATCTTGTCAACCAAAAAAAGTGAAACTGAGCAATTGCAAACGAAGGAGTCCTCCGATGTCTGATCTCGTCTTTGGTCTGGACACGTTCGGCGATGTGCCGGAGAACGACTCCGGTACCCCCGTCTCCTACGCAGTGGCGATCCGACAGGTCCTCGACGAGGCCGTTCTCGCTGACGAAATCGGTGTCGACGTCTTTGCAGTCGGCGAACACCACCGTCCGGAATACTCAATCTCGACCCCAGAGACCGTACTGGCCGGGATCGCGACGCGCACCAACCGTATCCATCTCGCTTCCGGCGTGACTGTGCTGAGTTCCGACGATCCTGTCCGCGTGTTCCAGCGGTTTGCGACAGTGGACGCACTATCAAATGGTCGGGCCGAAGTCATCCTCGGGCGAGGCTCGTTCACGGAGTCATTTCCCCTCTTCGGATACGACCTGCGCGACTACGATGTGCTGTTCGAGGAAAAGATCGATCTTTTCGCCAAACTGCTTGAGGAGAAGGCTGTGACCTGGAGCGGCACGATGCGCGCACCCCTCAAGGATGCTGAGGTCTTCCCCAAGACCGAATCTGGACACCTGACCACCTGGGTGGGTGTTGGCGGTTCACCCGAGTCGGTCATCCGCACGGCGCGCTATGGGTTTCCGCTCATGCTCGCCATCATCGGCGGTGCGCCCAAACGCTTCGCCCCCTACATAGACCTCTACCGCCGCGCCGCTGAACAGTTTGGGACAACCGCTCATCCGGTTGGGATGCACTCGCCGGGTTTCATCGCCAAAACGGATGAGGAGGCAATGGAATTACATTGGCCCCACTACCGGGTCATTCGTGATCGTATCGGCGCGATGCGCGGCTGGCCGCCGATACGCCGAGAGGAGTACGAGAGCGAGATTGAGCATGGCTCCCTGTACATCGGCTCGCCCGAGACGGTTGCCCACAGGATCGCCAGTGCCATCAAGTCGCTCGGTGTCGGGCGGTTCGATCTTATCTACACTGTAGGCGCACAACCGATCAGCGCGCGCTTGCGCGCCGTGGAGCTGTACGGCACGAAGGTTATCCCCATGGTCCGCGACATCCTTGCAGGTTGACACCATGAACGGAGATGATATGAACACGACGAACATACATACTGTCGGCATTCTGGGCGCAGGGAAAGTAGGCACCGTGCTCGCGCGATTGGCACTGGCAGCAGGCTACCGAGTGCTCATCGCCGGATCGGGCGAACCTGCCAGGATCGCCCTCACCGTCGAAGTCCTCACGCCCGGCGCGGTCCCTGTCAGCGCAACAGAAGCCGCAGATCAGGCCGATGTCGCCATCCTGGCCCTCCCGCTTGGTAAATACCGCAGTATTCCCGCCGAAGTGTTGCAGGGCAAACTCGTTATCGACGCGATGAACTACTGGTGGGAGGTTGACGGCATCCGCGAGGATCTCACCAACCCCCATACCTCCTCAAGTGAAATTGTGCAGGCATTCCTGCCCGGATCGCGCGTAGTCAAGGCGTTCAATCACATGGGCTACCACGATCTTGAGGACGAGGCCCGGCCCGCTGGGGCGCCTGGGCGTAAGGCGATTGCAATCGCTGGTGATGATCCTGCCGATCTCGCAACCGTCGCGGGCCTTGTAGATGCCTTCGGTTTCGACCCCATCATCGCCGGGCCACTTGCAGACGGGGTGCGGCTCGAACCGGGTACAGAGCCATTTGGTGCCAACGTTGGCGCTGATGCACTGCGTGGGATGCTGGACCGCTTCCCGGTATCAGAACGCGGGCAGGCTGTGCTGAACGCACGATAACCTACTCCAATGGGGCGAGTTGGGAATGCACTACACCTCGCAGTTAAGATGATGGACTTTAGCGGTGCTCAGCAATATTGAGCTGATCTACGTTGACTCGCTGCGATCCCGCTGTTGACGGGGTTAAATGGCTTTTGCCGCTTCTATGTATTCGAGAGACTGATGCCGGAAATACGTGTTGTACAACTCCGCATAGTGACCACCCTCCGTCAGCAGCGACTCGTGCGTGCCTTCCTCGATGATGCTGCCCTCGCGCAAGACGATGATCCGATCCGCGCTCTTGATCGTGGATAGGCGGTGCGCGATGATGATCGATGTACGATCTTTCAGTACCACGTCCAGCCCTTCCTGGATCAGCGTCTCGGTGAAGGGATCAATGCTGGCCGTCGCTTCGTCCAGGATGAAGATCGAAGGCGCCTGTAACTGGACTCGCGCCAGCGCCACAAGCTGGCGTTGACCCATCGAAAGGCCGGCGCCCCGTTCACCCACTTCGCTGTGCAAGCCGTTGGGAAGGCTCGAAATCCAATCGCCGCCACCGATCTTATGCGCGACGTCAATCACCTCGGCATCGCTCGCGTTAGACCGCCCATAGCGGATGTTCTCCATAACCGTTCCATCGAACAGAAATGGGCTTTGGGTCACGATTCCCAGGTGAGCGCGATAGGCACGCAAGTCCAGGTTGCGAATGTCATATCCATCCACCGTGATCTGCCCGCCCTGGAACTCGTAGAACCGGGCGATTAGCTTGCCGATGCTGGATTTGCCTGCGCCGGTATGTCCGACCAGTGCCAGGCTTTGGCCTGCCGGGATGTCCAACGAGAAGTTGTGAAGGACGGCCTCGCCGACGTTGTAGCTGAAGTCCACGTGCTTGAATCGAATCTCGCCGCGCACATCGCCAAGCTTCTCGTTGCCGAGCTGCACGACTTTCGGTTCGGCATCCAGTAGAGCAAAAACGCGCTCTCCAGCCGCCAATCCAAGCTGGAACTGGCTCCAAAATGAGGCGATGCTCGTCAGCGGGAACCAGAAGATGATCATGCCCTGGATAAACAGATACCAGTTGCCCGGCGTGATGGCGCCCAATTGCGCCCGCACGCCGCCAAAGTACAGCAGCAGCGCCGCGCCAACGCCCGCCAGGATATTCAGGATCGGGAATATGCCGCTGAACACCCATCCCGTCCTCAAATTGATCCGGAACGACTGCGCGTTGACGACCTTGAATTCTTCATAGATCGCTTGTTCCTGGCGGAACGTCTTGGCGACGCTGATCCCGGCAACCGTTTCCTGGACGTGGGCGCTCACTTCGGCACGCACGCGCCGCCCATTCGTCACGGTGAAGCGCGCGATCCTGCGGAAGCCAAGCGCCAGCCCGACGATGATAGGAGCCATCCCGATCATGACCAAGGTCAAGCTGGCGTCTACGGTTAAGAGGTAACTTACCAGGATAATCACCAGGAGCGTCTGGGCGATCAATTCAATTGCCAGTGTCACTGTCTGTGAGAACGCTTGCGTATCCGAGGTGACGCGGCTGACGATCTTGCCCGATGGGATCGAATCGTAAAATGAGAGGTCACGCCGGACAACTGCGTCAAAGGTCTGTTCTCGCAGGCTGAGAACGACATTGCCGACAGCCTGTGCAGTCAGCGTGCGCCGTATCAGGTTGACCACCCAGGCGACACAGGCCAGCAGTGTCACCAGCAGCGTGGCCCGGATCAGGGTCGGCGTCGAGTTGTCCTGGACAATGGCGTCAAGCACACGCGACACTGCAATCGGCACACCCGTGTTGGCAAGCGAACCGATCACCACCATGACTGCGACGGCCAGGATGCGTCCCATCTCCGGTTTGAAGTAGCTGACAATCCGCCGAACGAGCTGGCGATCCGAGTAATTGCGGTCATATGATTCCGCGTCTAGCCCGTCAAAAAGGAATCCCATAGGTTTCCAGGCTCCTGATCTCTAGCAATTAGGGGCAAAGGCGTTCGAGTGACGTGTCGTCAGGCTGTTTGAGCTTCAGCTTCCAGCGGCGGCAAGGCGACCTCGTAGCGGGCGAAAATACGCCGGTAGTGGCTGGAGCGGCGAAGCAGTTCCTCATGGCTACCGTCTGCCACCAGGCGACCCTTGTCCAGCACAAGGATATGGTCGGCCCAGCGGATTTGTGATAAGCGATGGGTAATCAGGATGGTGGTACGTCCTTCCTGCGCGCGCCGAATCGCCTGCTGGATTTCGTCTTCCGTGGCGCTGTCAATGGCGCTGGTCGAATCGTCGAGGATCAAGATGCGCGGGTTATTCAGGAAGGCGCGGGCCAACGCGATACGCTGTCGCTGCCCGCCGGACAGTGTGACGCCGCGCTCACCGATCTCCGTCGCGTAGCCCTTCTCGAACGACATAATGAAGTCGTGTGCCTGGGCCTCTCGCGCAGCCTGCTCGATCTGTTCCTGGGTCGCGCCGGGAGTCCCGAAGGCAATATTCTCCGCGATGGTCCGGGAGAACAAAAAGATGTCCTGTTCGATCTTGGCGATCTGCGAGCGCAAAGCCGTCAGGTCCCATTTGCGCACGTCCACGCCATCAATCAGCACTTGGCCTGCCATCGGATCGTAGGTGCGGTTGACCATCTGTGAAAGGGTACTTTTGCCAGAGCCGGTTTGGCCCACGACAGCCACCGTCTGTCCCGGCTGGATGTCAAAGGAAATGCGATCCAGCACGCGCGAATGGTCGTAGGCAAAGCTGACATTCTCAAATGTAATGCGTCCCTGGATCGGGGCGCTGTAACCGCCTGTGTTCTGGTCAAGTTCGGTATCCTGCTTGACGATGAACAGGATTCGCTTCGCCCCGGCCAGGCCCGTCTGGATCAGTGACCAGGAGAAGATCGAAGCGAAGACCGGCCAGCTCAGCACACCTATGATACCCATAAAGGAGATGATGTCGGGGACGGTCATCAGCCCTTGCTGATACAGTAGAACCGCGTGCAGAAAGGCTGCCCCGGAGGCGATCCCGTATAGCAGAACCGGCAAATAGCGCGCCTCGAGTTTCCCCTGTCGGACAAAAAAGTCGCGCAGCAGCCGGGCATTGCTGCGGAATTTGCGCCGCTCGAAATCTTCCTGCGAACTGGCCTTCACAACCTCGATGCCAGAGATCGTTTCTTCCAGCACGGCATTCATAACCCCAAACTGCGCCCGCTGGCGCTGGATCACGGGACTTAGGGTGCGCACGTAGTAATAGACGATGACGAAATACGCGACGACGAACAGCAGTGGAATAAGGACGAGGCGCGGGTACAACTGAATGATAAAGATAATCGGGATACCCGTGCCGAGCAGCGTCTCCAGCGAGATGCTGACGCCAGGATTCATCATCGGGTTAAGCTGGGTCACGTCTTCCGTGGCGCGGGCCATGAGGTCACCCACTCGTTGGCGGTTGTGGAAGGTCTGGCTTTTTCCGAGCAGATCACGGTACAGTTCGTCGCGGGCGTCCGCTTCTAGGTGCTGGGCAATCGTCTCAATGGAGAACACGCCAATCAGGTTAAAGAACGCGCTGCCCACTAGCAGTGCCAGCACGGTGAGCGCGATACGAGTGACCGCGAAGTAGTTGGCAGCTCCACCCAGGCCACGCAGTAGCGGCAGCGCGGTGAACAGTGCTCGTCCACCCGACGGGTTAAATACTGCGCCGACTGCCGTACCCACCATCACCTGCGCAAGGGTATAAGCAAAGTAGTTGGCAAGATACAGCAAAACGGTGATCAGGAAGAAAAACTTGTAGCGCATGACGTGGGAAATAACCCAGCGCAGCGGGCTGCTTTCGTCGTACTGGTAGGCGTCCTTGACTGTGAACTCACTCTTGGAAGCAGGGGCTTGCATCATGGAGCCTCACCTTTTTCTCCTGAGCGAACATTAGTTCGCGCTATTCTAGCCAGAATCGCGTCTAAATTCAAGGCCAAAGGGCGAGTCTAAGGGGTGTCTTTAGCGCTCCAGGTTAACCCGGCAGGGCAACACGCTTCAGCGCCGTGCAACTTGTGCCTGTCCCGAACGTATGAATCGATTGGTACATGGGGCATAATCTTCGCAAAAATTGGAAATGGAGTCCAGGTGATAAGTGTCATGTCCTCACAAGAAAATAATTCCGGTCGTGCCGTCGTGCTGCGCACG
>DATGFK010000062.1:0-11504 GCA_035309185.1 Aggregatilineales bacterium | reverse complement strand
GTCGTAACCGCGCTGTATATCGTTTGCCGTGCCCGCGCGTTCAAGCATGAGATGCCTCTTTCACCGCTATCGCACGCCCCATTCCCACATCCCATAAGAGACTTTTTTATCCAGCGGATGGCCCGTCTGCGCCAGGATGATACCGATTTCGCCACGATGGTAGGATTCGTGCGAGAATAAATAGCCCAGGAAGGCGACGGCATGGGGCTTAAAGCCCTTGATTTTGCCGTCTAATGAAAGGCTGCGCCTGAGCAGCGATTGGATGGCCTCGCCGGAATCCTCAAGGGAGCGTCGCAGGACTGCCACATCGGCAGGCGTCTGCTTTTCGAGCTTGACCAATCCGCTCAGCAGGTCAGGCGCAGCAGGCACTAGCCATGCCAGCCGGTTGTTGTGCATGTGCGCGAAGACTTCAGCCACGCTTCGCCCCTTGGACGCCGCTGTACCGCTCAAGGCTTCCGGCGCAATGTTGTCCAGCAGATACGCGTTGATGCGGTTATGAATAGTCCATGTTTCAAGTAACTGCTCGTCCACTGGTTTCAGCTCCCCAACATCTCCAACACGTTTTGCAATTCCCTGGGCAGCGGCGCGACAATCGTCAGTGACTGCCCTGTCGTCGGCTGCGTCACGGTGATCGACTCGGCGTGCAGGAAATGGCGTCTGAGGCCCAGTCGCACCTTACGTCGACCGTAAACCGTATCCCCGACGATGGGGTGTCCGATGAAGGCCGCGTGGACACGAATTTGATGAGTACGGCCCGTTTTCGGCAATGCTTCCAGAAGCGAGAAATCTTCGTTGTGATAGTGGAATGATTGCAGCAGCCTGTAGTGCGTCACTGCCTCACGACCGCCACGCACGACGCCCATTCGTTTACGTTCGGCTGGGTCGCGTCCGATGGGCGCATCAATAACCCCCGTAGGGGTGGCTGGAATCCCTTCGACCAGTGCCAGGTACCGTTTTTGCACTTCACGCGACTCGAACTGGGCCATAAGTGAAAGGCGGGCCGCTTCGGTTTTGGCGATCAGGATTACGCCGGACGTGTCTTTGTCGAGCCGGTGAACGATCCCGGCACGATTCTCCCCGCCGACCTGCGCAACCTGCGGCCAGCGGGCCAGGATCGCGTTGACCAGCGTCCCTGACGTATGGCCGACTGCCGGATGCACCACCATGCCCGCCGGTTTGTTGATCGCCGCGAAGTCAACGTCCTCATAGATCACGTCGAGTGGGAGGTCTTCGGCAGGCGTGGCTGATGCCCAATCGGGTGACAGGACTTCTGCCGGAACCTGAACCTGGATCACATCGCCCGCTTCCAGCCGGTAGGAGGCCTTGCCCGCTTTACCGTCCACTAGCACCTGTCCATCTTTGATCAACTGCTGAATTTTGACACGTGATAGTTGCAAGGATTGCGCCAATCGTTCGGTGACAACCCTGTCGAGCCGCTGTCCAACCTCGACAGCGTCCGACCCAACTTCAAACTCAATCGTCTGCGCATCCAAATGTTTTTCTACTAGCCCTTCACTTCTAATGTCGCCACGCTTGCGCGGGCCACGATTCCATTATTGACCAGAACAGTCACTTCCAGCGAAACAGGCCCGTCCCAGGCCGAATCCAGCACGCTCAGCGTGTGGTAGGTGCTGTAAGGCCCGGCCTTGAAAACACCGGGATCGAAGGTGTCCCGGCTGTGCGCCAGCAGCCACTCCCCGGAAGCCAGACCCAGGTCTACGACGACGGGTTTGTCGGCGTCGCGATCCAGTTGCCAATCCAGGCGGACACGCACGACGCCACCCGGTAAAACATCGGATCGATCAATCGCCAGCCCGATCAGCCTGATGTCAGGCCCAAAAGCAACGTCTGCGGTACGTTCCTCGAACAGCCCGGTTGCTGACTGGCGCAAATAGAGCGTGCCCAGGCTGTTGGCGCCGACTGGCCTGTAGTCAAGCCTCGCGTCGTCACCCGAACTCAATAGTTTGGGGTCTATATGCCCTGTCCCGTTCAGAATAAGTGCATCCGGCGCATAGCGCACCAGCAAAGATTGCCAATCCGCCCGTTCGAGCATGACTTTCGCGTCGGGCTGCAACTGCCCGTCGAATGAGACAACGGATTGCTGCTGGATCGGATTGATCCCCGGTAGTTGAACTGTCGAACTGACGCCGATGCTGCGCACCTGCCCTGGCAGGCTGACCGAAGGCTGGTTCTGGGCGCCGGAGGCCAGCACGATCATCAACGACCCTGCACAAAAGACGGCGATCAGGATCATTCTCAGAAGACTGCCCAGGAATGGCGGTTGACGCAGCCAGTCGGTGACATGATAGACACGCTCGCGAAACACGATCACAAAGCGAGTTGTGCTCGATTGATCCGTGCTGGTCAAGCGCCGCCAGCCTGCTCCCGACAGGATCAGGATCGGCCCGACCATCGGCGCGTAGGCCCAGGCCGTGCCGGTGCGCAGCAGTATGCCAATCATCAGGAGATGGAGGAACATCCAGCCTGCGCAGACTCCTACAACCCTGCTGTCGCCTTCCTGGATTCCGCCCCAGGCTGCGACTGCCAGCATGGGCAGCGATAGCAACGCCAGCAGTCGCGTGCTCAAGCCCATCTCAGCGGGAATGGCATCTTTGTACAGAAGCAGGCCATCCCATAGCGACGGGCCGTAATACAGCCAGAGGGCGAGGATTGCCAGCGCCAGGGGAATGAACACGGCCATTACAAAGGTAATCGCCTTCCCTTGCCGGATCGCCAGCAGTGTAAGGGGAAGAACCAGGAGCGCCGCAGCCGGAGCGCACAGGAGAGCGGCAACCAGGGCCAATCCGGCCAGCGCCCAGCGTTCACCCAGCGCCAGGTCAATACTTGCCAGGGCCAGCGCGCTCATCAACGGCGCGGGAGTTCCGAACCCTGCCCAAAGCGGCCACGCGGCGCAGTACAGGGCCGCGATCAACACCGAGCCACCTTCTCCCATCCCGCCTTTACGCCCGATCCGGTATACGAGCACGGCGCCCAGGACGACGCACAACGCAAAGACTATGGCGCTAAGGGCCTGAACGGCAAGCCACGGGAAGACCCAGGCGACAATCCCGACCAGTAATAGGTAAGCCGGATCACTCGTCAGCAGCACACGATCACCGGCGTTAAAGACCAGTCCATTCCCGGCGCGCATCTGTTCAACGTATCGGTAGCCGATCTGGCGCGTATCGGGTACGGCGCTGGCTGCGCTAGCAGAGACTAGCGCGGCCACGAGAACAGCCACGGCAAAAAGAAGGAACAGCGCCGAAGAACGCGATAAGGGCAATTTCGTCAGCATGAACGTCCTAATCGCTTCAAGTACATCAATATGGATACAGGTTGACAAACTGAACCAGGACTTCAGGATCGGAACTCGTAGCGCTGAATAACCACTGCCCGTTAACCCATACGAAATTTGAGCCAGCATCGCCGTTCGAGGGTGGACAGGTTGCGTACGCGAACGGAGGATGGGCATCTACGTGCAGTGTGCTGCTGCCGCTGCCGTCACCGCACGCAGCAGACTTGAGTGAATCCGCAAGGACGGCACCCGAAAGCTGTTGTACCGGCTTCACGGCAAGGATTGCACGCTCGGTATTGTCATTGGTATTCACGTAGGTGGCGGAACTGGCGTCCGCCCCGACAGTTGCGATAGAACCCTCTCGCTTGAAATCATCCAGGTCGGACGGCAGTAGGTCTGCCACCGTCAACTGGGCTGGCACACTGTCTCGCGCCATATTAAAGCGCTGGTCAGGCGGTGATTGGGTCAGAAAGTACCACAGGGCAAAGGCCAAAAACACCAGAGACCCGGCCAGAATAATGGCTACTAACCACCTACCACGAGGAGACGAAGGTGCTGGATTTTCCAAGGATCACTTGATGGCTTTGACTTTGAAAGCAAGCTGGCCTGCCGGTGCGTCCACTTTGACAGTATCGCCGACCTTATGGCCCAGCAGCGCCCGTCCGAGCGGACTCTCATTCGAGATTTTGCCGCTGCGCGGGTCAGCTTCTGCGGCGCCTACGATGAAAAAAGTCTCCGGCGCATCGCTGCCTTCCTGGACGGTGACTTCGCTGCCGACCACTATAATGTTGCTCTTTTTACCGCCCTTGGCCCCGTCTCCAATGATCTTGGCGCGGTGCAGCAGCGATTCCAGGTACTGGATGCGGCCTTCGAGGAAGGCCTGTTGTTCTTTTGCGTCATGGTAATCCGCATTCTCCGAGAGGTCACCCTGCGCGATAGCCTCCTTGAGCTTGGCCGCAAGCGCTGGACGCTTGACCGTCAAAAGATCGTCCAACTCGCGGCGGAGTTCAGCAGCCCCTTCTTCGGTTAAGAATTGTTCTTCAGACATCTTTAATTTCCAAAAACCTCAGACCCTTGATTGTGGTGGTTGGAACAGGACTTAGCCTGTGATTCGCATTGAGAGTACCCATTCTGCGTTTCAGGGTCAAGAATTGCCACACAAACGAAAAGTCTTTGCTCGAACGTTCCACATTGGCGCACATCTCACGTTGGGTACCAACCTTGTTCATGATACTGATCATAGCGAACAGTGCCTTTTCGCTATTTCGCCCGCCATTTTAGGCGCTAATTGTTTTCTCGATTGAGGCATCCTTGAAAAATTTGTGAATCTTCGCTCTCATGCGGCTGTTTTCATATACAATGTTTTTATCATAAAGTGAGGGGAGAATTTATTGTGAACGGGCAAACCATTATGAAGGAATCATCCGCGATTATTTGTCCCCAGTGCGAAAATGTGAATCGCCCTGGCGAACTCATCTGTTCGCGCTGCAAGGCGCTTCTTGGCCCCAGCCTGACCACAATGCAGCTCGACAACCTTGACCAGATAATCAGTTCTCCAAATGCCACAATCGGCAAGGTATCCTCCGCAAATTGGCAGCCCATAACCCTGGAAATCGGCTCCCAGAAAACGGTGCTTCCCGAGCAGGAAGTTGTTTCGCTGGGACGCATCGTCCTGTCTGCGGACAATGAAAGCCCGTGCGACGTGGACCTGACTCCGTTCGGCGCGGCAGAGAAAGGCGTTTCTCGCAAACATCTCCTCCTCCGCCGAAGGAATGCCCTCATCTATGTCAGTGACCTGGGGAGCACCAATGGGACACGCTTAAACGGTCAGCGTATGCTTCCCAACACAGAACGGATACTGCGCAGCGGTGACGAGTTGCAACTGGGGTCGCTCAAAGCGACAGTAATTTATTAGGCGCCGCCGTAACAATCCGGCCTTCAATCTAAACCCTCAGTGACGTTGACGGGCGAGGCGCAGTTCTCGTTCGGCCTCGCCCAACTGCGAGGAAACCTGCGAGGCGGCCATTTCGCCCAGATCGCCTTCCGCTGCATCAATACTACGCAGGGTTTCAACGCCAGCCTCCAGCCAGGTCACAGCGTCCTGGTAGGCTTCCTTGTGACGCAAGCCAGCCCCGATACGCGCTTGCGCGATTCCAAGCAGCATGACCAGTGATGCATTGTTGCAGGATTGCGCCAGGGGAAGTGCCCGGTACAATAGTTCATAGGCTTCGTTGAGATATTTATCGCCTTTCATGTTGAGCAGTTTTGTTGCGGCAGCGGCATATTGCGTAATCAGCGATTCGCAGTGTTCTTCGATCTCGTCCGGGGCCACATTCAACACGTTAACGGCAGCCGTCGCGCTGCTGAGGAAGCTGCCTACTTCGACATAGGCCAGGGCAAGCCCCAAATAAGCATGATGCATGTGATAGGCTGAGGGCGATTTATGCCACTCACCTTCTGGATAGGCAGGAAATTGCAGGCTGATCGCTTGTTCCAGCGGCTGGATGGCACGTTTCGCGTCGCCCAGCGCCAGCCATGTGCTGCCCAATGCCACGTGCGGCGGCGCGGCTTTAGGATCAAGCGAGATGGCATTTTCAAAGGCGGCAATCGCCTCGCGCTCGTAGCCTTTTGCCAGCAGCAGCACTCGCCCGAAATTGAACAAGACCGGCGCGCCTTGCCGCGCTGCGCCAAACAATTCCACGTAGCTCCAGAACGCATCCGGATCGGCCAGCGCCTCGACCATGCGTGAGTAGAACATGGCGTAAACCAGATCGGCGTCGGCCTCGATAGCGTCAATCATGGCGATGGAATATAAGTCCTGCTCACCCTCTCCCAAGTAGCGTGCGGCCAGGGCCATCTGCGCGAAGGGCAGCGCGGCTTTTTGTCCGACTGCGGCTTCCAGCAGGCCGTACCCGCTTTCGTCGCCCAATGCCAGCAACGTTTCACCGCGTTCGGCCAGTGTTTCAGGCGTGTCGGAATCCCGCACCCAGGGTTGATCCAGGCGCGCTAAAGCCTGTTCGGGTTCGCCTAACAGATCGCGCAGCGTGCGGATGGTATACAACTCGGTTTCCAGGTCGGCTGGCTGGTCGCTGATGGCTGCTGCGCTTTCCAGACGGCGTTTACGAGCGGAAGCCGACGCTGTTTTAATGGCATCCAGGAATTCGCCAGCCGACGCAAAGCGATCCGCCGGGTCTTTAGCCAACGCACGCAATAGCGGCTTATCAAAGGTTCCCTGTACGCGCGGATTAGCCTGGCTGGGCGCTTCTGGTTCTCGTTCGAGTATTGCGTCAATCACGGCGTCGTCTTCTGTGGCGCCTGGCAGGTAATAGGCGCCGGTCATGGCCTCGTAGAGCACTGTAGCGAATGAATACACGTCCGACTGGGCCGTGATTTCGCGTCCAGCCGCCTGTTCAGGCGACATGTAAAGGAGCGTGCCTGACTGCGGCCCGGCGCTGCTTCGCTTGCGATCCAGGTGTGATACGTGTGCCAGGCCAAAATCGGCGAGTTTGAAGTCGCCCGCGTGCGTATGCAGGATGTTCTCCGGCTTGATGTCACGATGGATGATGCCGCGCTGGTGTAGCACATCCAGGGCATGACACACGTGAGTCGCCAGCTTGAGCAACGTTCCTTGCGTCAGATGGCCGTACTGGTCAATCAGGTCTCGAACGCTGCCGCCATCGAGGTATTCCATGATCAGGAAGAGCGAACCACCCCGCTGTTTGAAGGTATAGATAGACACGATGTTGGGGTGGATCAGGCTGGCGGCGAGCTTCGCCTCACGGATGAAGCGCTCTTCCGCGCCAAATTCGACGAATGCGCCAGGGTTAAGCTGCTTGATGGCTACGGGCCGGTCAAGGATCGTGTCTTCAGCCTTATAGACGACACTAAAGCCCCCGCCACCCACCATGTCGAGAATGCGAAATTCGTCGAGGAAGTCGCCACGTCGAAGGAGCATCATCTAATCTGGTATCAACCAGTCACACTGCTTAATGAATAATTGCGAATAAGAATCTCGTTGAATGCATCAAGTATACACAATGGCATGTGGATAGGGCCAAAGTTTATCCATTGAGCCGTGCAGATCACTCGTTTAATTCGCCCCTCACAAAATAGGAAAGAAGGTTCAGGGAGTAGAAAGGGTACCTAAATATACTAAATTGTAGATTGATTTGCGCTTTGATTGAACCTTGTTAATAGAGCTGATGTATAGTTGCAGACAAGCGGGGGCAGAATGCAACACGCATCCAACACACTAAAGCGCGTTCTCATTGTCGAGGATAATCTTCTGTTTGCAAATTCGTTGGGTCACGTCATCGAACTGGCCGGGCATGAGGCGCGCACTGCCAGCAATGGTCGAGCGGCGCTGAAGCTGTTATTTGAATTCTTGCCCGACCTGATCTGCTTAAATATTGATTTGCCCCTGTACACCGGCGCAGAATTTTTGAATAGCTATCGTATGACGACCATTTCCCCGGTGCCAATTATTGCGTTTTCTGAGAAGAGCCTATCAACGGTTGATAAATCAACCCGGGCAGGCATTGTCGCGTACTTCCGGGAGCCGTTCGACATTGGCATTTTCATGCGGGTCATCAACCGGCTGCTGGATTACCAGCGCAACCATTGAACGGTAACCATGTTCGCTCGTGGGCCGTTTCATACGGTTTCCCTTCAGTTGACTGCCTGAAATTAGTTCCGCCACGCCACGCACGAAAAGTATGATTTTGATTATCCCTTCAAGAGCATCTGATACACGCCCAGAAGGCGGCTTGCCGCTGCTTCCCAGGTAAACCGAGTGGCCTGGGCGTAACCACGTTCGATTAGCGCTGCGCGCAGGTCTTTCTCCGTGAGTACACGGGCCAACCCTTCCGAAATGGAGTCGAGCGACAGGGGATCAACGAACACCGAAGCGTCACCTGCAACCTCGACCAGCGAGGAAACATTGGCCGAAAGGGTAGGTGTCCCGCAGGCCATCGCCTCCAACAGCGGCAGGCCAAAGCCCTCGTAGAGCGATGGAAATGCCAGACAGATCGCCCCACTGTACAGGGCAGGGAGATCGGAATCGTCCGCAAAACCGAGGAATTTCACGCGGTCTTGTAAACCTAGCTCCCGAACGGTGGCATAAATTGGCTCTTCCAGCCAGCCCCGCCCGCCCACGATCACCAATTGAACGTCACGCTGCGCTTCCGGCAGCATCGGCAGGGCTTGGATCAGGCGTTCGTAATTCTTGCGCGGCTGGATGGTTCCCACGGCCAGGAAATAAGGCTTCGTGTCGATCTGGTATTTGCGGCGCACGGAGTCAAGCGCAGCTTGGTCTTCGATGCGGCGAAAGCGGGCGTTCACCCCGCTTAGCAGCACGGTGATCTTATCCGGGGATGTGCCATATAGGGCAACCAGATCATCTTTGGTTGCCTGCGAATCGGCCAGGACATGATCGGCACGTTGAACCGAACGCGGCACGACCCCGTTCAGGTAGCGGCGCAGCGCCGGGCTGGCCGCCTCTGGCGCACGCACAAAAGAGAGATCGTGAACGGTGAGCAGGGTTCGCGTTCCGCGCCGTGTCGGCGGCAGGACGAAGTCGGTAGCGTGGTACAATGCCACATGACCTACCCACCACTCTACGGGCAGTGGAAGACGCGCCCGCTGCCATACCCTTGCGAAAGTTAATGGGGACAGACGTGAAGCTGCCCAGCGGAAGTTCGCACCGGGCAGCGCTGGTAAAACCTTTCCGCGCGCACCTGCGCCGCTCACAAAGAGGCGATAATCCGTCTGTGAGTCTTGTGCAGCAAGGGCGGAAACTAATTCTCGAACGTAGCGACCAATCCCCCCGCCTTGCTCGTAGGCGGGGGTGTAATCAAGGCCAATGGATGACCAGGAAGAAGGTTTAGACACCGCGCCTGCGAAGCAGACTTACGATCAAAAAGACAACAATGGCGCCAATGAAAGCGATGAATATGTCCGCGATCTTGATGGTCAGCGATCCGTTCAAGAACGACGGCACGGTAATGTGAAGGAGGGTAAAAAGGATTCCGCCCACGAGCGCACCCAACAGACCCACGATGATGTTACCCAGTGTACCGAGACCATGGCCTCTCATGAGTAAGCCAGCCAGCCAACCCGCGATAGCGCCAACGATAATCCATACGATGAGTTGATCAAGAGTTATAGACATTTTCGCTTCTCCTTGAGTATGCATTACAGGGTCAAGAACAAACCGTGAGCGCAGGGCATCACGGGTATAACCGCTTGAGCATTCTCGGATAGGGAATCGTTTCGCGAATGTGGGGTAGTTTGCAAATCCAGGCGACGGTGCGTTCGACGCCGAGGCCAAATCCCGAATGGGGCACGGAGCCATAACGCCGCAGGTCGAGATACCAGGCGTAATTTTTGCGGGTGATGCCGATCTGCGCGACGCGCTGCTCGATCAGATCAGTATCGTAGATTCGTTCGCTCCCGCCCGTGATTTCACCATAGCCTTCCGGGGCCAGCAGGTCTACGCTGCGGCAGACCTCTGGGCGTCCTTCGACGGGCTGCATATAAAAAGCTTTTACCGCCGACGGGTAATGGTACACGAATACAGGACGATCAAACTGCTCGGTCAGCGCGGTTTCATGGGGAGAACCGAAATCGTTGCCCCAATCAATGTGTAAAAGCTCCTTTTGCTCTGGATCGGTTGCTTCATCGCTCATCTTATTCAGCCGCTCGACGGCCTCGTCGTAGCTGATGCGGGGAAAGGGCGCCAGGACGTTTTCCAAAGGGCTGACGTCGCGCTCGATGATCTCAAGCTCCATGCGGTGCTTTTCCAGCACTGTCTGCACAATGGCGGTGATGAACTCCTGCTCCATGTCCATCATGTCTTCCAGGCTGTAGAAGGCCATCTCTGGCTCGACCATCCAGAATTCCGTCAGATGGCGGCGAGTCTTGGACTTTTCGGCGCGGAAGGTTGGCCCAAAGCAATATACCTTCCCAAAGGCAGCCATATTGGCTTCGTTGTAGAGCTGCCCGGTTTGTGCCAGGTATGCCGGTTCGTCAAAGTAGTCGATCTCGAAGAGTTCGCTGGTGGATTCCCCGGCGGCGGGGGAAATGATCGGGGTGTCTACCAGCAAATAACCGTGATCGTCCAGCCAGTTACGGATCGTGTGGACGATGGTCGCCCGGATACGCAAGATCGCCCACTGGCGCGTGGAGCGAACCCACAGATGACGGTTGTCCATCAAAAATTCGACGCCATGTTCTTTCGGCCCGATAGGATATTCCTGGGCAATTTGAACAACCTGTAAATCTTTGATCCCGACCTCATAACCGCCGGGATGGCCGGGCGCGCGCTTGTCAGCACGGACTGTTCCGGTGAGGATCAGCGAGGATTCTTGCGGAAGCGTACGGGCGGCCTCGAACATCTCCGCAGGCAGATCCTTCTGGAAAGCCACACACTGCGCAATCCCGCTTCCATCACGCACAAGCAAAAATTGGAGTTTCCCTTTATCCGTGCGGTTATAGAGCCAACCCCGCACGGTGACTTCCTGGCCTTCGTGCTGAGAAAGATCGGCAATCTGTACGATTTGCGCCAATGAACGGTTCCCCTGAGCAAAAAAGAATTGATATAGCCTGTTGCCTATTATAGCCGGAGTCGTTCAATCGCGAGATAGCGCTTTTGTATGAGTGCCATGAGCCATAGCGTTTGAGAGGATGTGGGCATTTTGACCCTGCTGTGCAGGCAACTACTAAACCCTTTTTGCCCTGTGATCGTACCTGTCACTCCTTAGACATAAGGTTTAAGTAGAGCGCTATGGACTTTGCGATGTTCTTTACTGGGCAAACGCACTAATGCCCGAACGAACAGCTATTCTCCACGAATTTACTGAAGCGACAAAGAGGCTTTGATGCCAACTTACAATTGGAAACCATTCCTAGAGCAGTGGAGCAGCGAGCTGATCGGTGCCGATCAGGAGGATGTGCGGCGGTTGCCTGCCGAAATGGTTGCATCCGGCTGGCTGGGCAATCCGGGCGCATCGGAAGAACAGATCGCGGCACTTGAGGCACGTTTGGGGCTGACGCTGCCGCCATCGTACAGCCAGTTTTTGGCAGTCACCAACGGCTGGCGACTGGTCGGATTTGGCCTTGATCTGGTGTTGTTCGGGACGGAGGATGTCAACTGGTTCCGTACGCTCAATCCCATTTGGCTGGCGCAATTGGAGGCCTCTGAGAGTCATAC
>DATGFK010000061.1:0-3632 GCA_035309185.1 Aggregatilineales bacterium | reverse complement strand
GTGACAATTAACGTTAACGGTGACACGCTACAGCCGCTCAGCGGCACGCTCAAGCCGACGCAGCAGTATGTAGCAAGCTTCATCATTACCAGCCCGGAGCAAATTACGATGGAGCCAGGCGGGCCAAACCTCTCCATTGATTTGACGCCTTTTGCCGCCAAGATCGCTGCCCCGACAACGATGACCGGCAAGACCTCGGTCACAGGCACCATTGACCATACCAACCCTGCCGATGCCTGGAGTATCACCGTCGGCCAGAACGCCGCGCCTCTGACGATCAATATGACCGCCTCATCTGGCAGTCTCGACTCTTTCCTGATCCTCCTGGGGCCGGATGGCAATATCATCGCTTCCAACGACGACGCCAACGAGAACACCCGCGATTCGCAGATCGCCAATCAGACTTTGTCAGCGGGCCGTTACACGATTGTCGCAACGCGCTTTGCCCAGCAGATCGGCGGCACGGAAGGTAACTACACCCTGACCGCCAACAATGGCGCCCGGACAACGACTGTCACAAGCAACAGCCTGACCCAGACCGCCGCTGCGATTACTCCCACCAGTGCGCAGCTTCCGCCCGGCAGTATCCAGGTCAAGCTCACCTGGAATAGCCGTGCCGACCTGCGCCTGCTGATTCGCGATCCGAACGGTGTGTCTGTATTCTCCGACAATACCTCGCCGGATAACAGCGGTATCCTGGATCGCCTGGGGAACTTCAAATGCACCAGCACGACGACTTCGCCGACGACATACGCCTACTGGCCGACCAATCTGCTGCCGCCTGGCACCTATGAGGTAGGCGTTTGGCTGCAAAGCCGCTGCACTGACACGACGATCCTGCCACAATACAACTTGAGCGTCGTGGTCAAGGGCCAGCAGGTGATCCAGATTACAGATCGGCCTGATTCAACCAGCGTACCCGGCTTGCACTCGCTCACAACCTTCACGGTAGATGCCAACGGGAATGCGACTGCGGGGCCACGTGGGATCGTCCGCGAGGAATTTACGGCAGACATCACGAGCCTGAAGGCCAGCGCGCCCGCTTTGAGCTATGGCACGCCCATCAGCGCTACGATTGACTCCACCAATCCCTTCCGCTTATTCCAGTTCACAGCCTCGAATGGCGATAAAGTAGCGATCACGCTTCGTAACACGAGCGGCGATCTCGACCCGAACCTGTTCTTGCTCAACGCCAACGGTGTGCAGATCAATGCCAATGATGATGTGACGCCCAGCAAGGACATCAACTCGCGGATTGAGCAGACAATCAAGGCGGACGGCACCTACTATATTGTCGCCACGCGCTACGGACAGGATGTGGGTGGTACAAGCGGTACTTTTGAACTGACTATTGCCCGACTCAACCAATAAGCGGTACGATTTATGGGGTTTTCCTGAAGCGATTGAAGGGGAAACCCCTAGTTTATCCCTATCTATAGAAAGACCCTCGAATGAGAAAAGCGCTCACTTTGACATCTGCGCTCATGATCGTGGCTGTTTTGACGGCTGCATGTGGCGCGCCACCTCCGCTAAAATCGAACACTTACCTGAAAGACACCTCGCTTCTTGCTACGGGTGATTGCACCGCGCCGTGCTTTCATGGCATTACGCCAGGCAAAACCACTTTCACCGACGCCGTTACCAAAGTGAAGGCCGACCAGGCTTTTAGCAACATTCAGAGCCAGGATAAGCCGCCCCAGGCCGGTTGGTCTACCACTGGCGGCGAAGCTTGCTGTCAGATGACCGCGAACGATTCAGGTGTCGTGGATGCCGTAATCGCTAAAGTTACGCCAGACGTGACCTTGCAGCAGGTCATTGACAAGTTCGGTCAGCCGCAATATGCCTACACCGTAGATTACTCAAGTGACGAAGTGGCTGTTGCGGTGATCTTCCCTGAAAAAGGTGTGGTCGTGTGGGTCTCGCCGGGCAATCCCGCCAGCAAACTCACCGGCGATTCGCCCGTCGTCATCGAACTGTTTATTGACCCAGCCAAGTGGAGCGACGTACTTTCAACCGCAACGTTGCAGGCATGGGCAGGCTTCCAGTCCTACCAATCGTACAAGAGCGGTACGCCCGTCGTCACCCCGCGTGTCACTCCGACGCCCGGCGGCTGAGCAGAGATTTCCAGATCATAACTGCAAGTTAAGGGTCGCTCTTGAGCGGCCCTTTCTGTTGATAGCATACTCATTTATCCTTCGCCGGAAACTCGAATTGCAAATAATCCTGCACGATTCCCGTCAGATCGGATAAGATTATCCATGCGAAGGGTCAATCACGGGAACGCTTTGTTGATATGAATCGCATCTTTTTCGTCGGCCGGGCAATCTGCATCCTGACCCTGACGATTGCGCAGCCTGGAAGCAGGAGACCCCTTACTGTCGCATCTACCTGGACTGGGCTGCCCCCCAATAACTGTGTGGGAATTGCCAGCGATTCTAACGGCTTTGGACACGTGACCTTCCAACTGCCGCCCGCGCCAGAAGGTCAAATTGGAATCATTTATATACGTCCATTTTATGCGTTCCTGCGTGACGACCTTGATACGCTCGGCTTGCGCGATCTTGCCGTCGCCGACCACAGCATGACGGCGGCTGGACTCACGGCCTCCGAACGGACGAATTATCTCAGCAGCGTACAGTACGGCGGTCTAATTGGAGACCGCTGTCGGTTCAACATCGTAGGGCCATTTATTCCCGACGTAGCCGCTGCGAAGGCCACCCCTCAGCAATATACCGCGCAGTTGCTGCCTCTCATCGGCGGCCTGATTGATAAGAATCCGCAAGCCGCCATATTTTTGTTGAACTTTTACCGTGCGCGGCGGGCCGATTTTACGGCCACAAACAACGGGTTCGGTATGACGGATGACCGGGTGGCCGCCTTCAATGCGCAGATCGCACAGTTTTGTCAGGCCAATGGGCCATTGGGCAAGATGTCCCAGGTGACTTGCCTGGACTCGCAGTCCATTTTTAGCGGCATGGGGGACGACTACTTGCTTCAGGATACCAGCAACGCCGAATTTAAGCGGCTGCTATTCAAGCCTACGGGCTTTGAGCCAGCCGTTGAGCAGTTCTTCACTGACCATCCCGACGAGACCATTATCGGCGATGGCATTCACCTGAGCTATGCCGGGCGGGAGCGCCTGATGCAGCGCATGGCCGAAATCATTTCGCGCCTGATGCCGATCTAGCCGATCTAGCCCTTCTGGCGATTAAGGCGTAGGTTTGGGCGGCTCAATCACCACACCAATGGCCCATTCATAGCCATCCGGATCGCGGACAAGCGTCTCGCGCCAGCCATGTCCCTTGCTCGTGGCTCCTTGAATGATCGTCGCGCCAGCCGTTCGCGCCCGCTTTTCAACTTGATCAGGGTCGAGGCCCAGCAGGCGAATCTGCGCGCCCAGGCCACGTGCGGCCCCACTGGTAAGCGCCTGATGCCACGGATGACCTTCATGCGTATGGTCAGCGTGCAACATGACTTCAGCAGGGCCGACACGCACCGCGCCAAAATCCACGTCGAAGTAATGAACGTCCGCTCCCAGCACGTCCCGGTAAAATGCAACCGAGCGCTCGACGTTAGAAACGATCAGGTTGAGCGAAAGCGGCGGCAGCAGTGCGCCGTAGCGGTAGCCAGGC
>DATGFK010000060.1:0-2284 GCA_035309185.1 Aggregatilineales bacterium | reverse complement strand
ACCTTCGAATGGTTCAGACAGGCTCGATACGCATGGGATGCCGTGGCGAATTCATGGAATCAATGGGTGCTGGGGTACAACCCCGATCGCCAGGTGCGCTTTCTGTCCCAATTCGGTATGGCCGAAGTGACCTGGCAGAATATGGTGATCGTTTTGGCTGCCGTCAGTGGCATGATCATTCTGGCGCTATCTTTGGCGTTGCTGCTAAGACTGAACTCGCACCGCCCGGATCCGGTGCAGCGTGCTTATGCTGCCTATTGCAATACGATGGCCAAGCGCGGCGCCGCCCGCAGGATGAGCGAGGGACCAAGGGATTTCGCCGCCAGGGTATCCCTGCAATTTCCCGAACTCAGGGAAACTGCGCAGAAAATAACTGCCCTATACATTTCGATGCGCTACGGGGAAGGCGCCGATCGCGGCAATCTGCAGGCTCTGCACGACGCCATCAGGATGCTCAAGTCGACCGCCTGATGGCCTCGACTTGCGCAGCTCGGCTACAGCAGCGTTTCACGGGACAGTCCGCTGCGGCGCAGGATTTTGCGCAGGCTCGCCAGCGCTTCGATTTGGATTTGCCGCACCCTTTCCCTGGTCAGGTCCAGGCTTTGCGCCAATTGCTCGAGCGTATGGATTTCCATGCCATTTAGGCCGTAACGACGTTCAATCACGCTACGCTGGCGTTCGTTGAGCTGGTCCAGCCAGTCGTGCACGTGGTGCTCGATTTCAGCATTCTCCAGTCTGATGTCCGGAGACTCGGTGCTGTCATCCGCAATGGACTCGCCAATGGATAGCATTGGATCGATATCGAGCGGCGCATCCAACGAGGTCATGCGTTCGTTCAGGCAGAGCAGCCGACGCACCCGATCCACTGGCACGTCGATCAGGTGAGAGACGTCGTCAGGCGTGGGTTCGCGCTCGGAATGAGTCTCCAGATGGCGCATGGCACGTAATACCACGTTCAATTCCTTTATCACATGCACAGGAAGGCGGATGGTGCGGGACTGGCACATGATGGCCCGCTCGACGCTCTGGCGGATCCACCAGGTGGCATAGGTCGAGAAGCGGAAACCACGTTCCGGATCGAATTTTTCCAGCGCATGGATCAGTCCCAGGTTGCCCTCTTCGATGAGATCCAGAAGCTGCAGGCCGCGGCCGTTGTAGTGCTTGGCTATGTTCACAACTAGCCGCAGGTTGTGTTCGATCATCGTCTGTCGGGCGGCAAAATCCCCTTCCCTGATTCGTCTGGCTTGCCTGACCTCATCCTCAAAGGTCAGCAGCCCGTTCTGCCCGATGTCGTTGAAATAGAGTTGAGTGACATCGCTCAGGATGTCGGGGCCGGGATAAAACTCTACGGCCGCATCGCTGGCAGACACGAGTTCTTCGGCTTCCTCCTCCCGGGAAAAGAAGGATTCCTCGTTCATGACGACCGTTCGGGAAGGTACTGAAGCGGATCGATCGGTTTACCCAATCGGCGGATCTCAAAATGCAGCGCCATGCGATCGCTGTCGGTATCCCCGATTTCGCCGATCTTCTGGCCTTTCGCCACGGTTTGCCCTTCCTTCACGAGGATCTGGCTGTTGTGCGCGTACACACTGAGATAAGACGCGTTGTGTTTGATGATGATAAGTTTTCCGTAGCCACGCAATCCACTGCCGCTGTATACGACTTTGCCTGGGGCCGCCGCCAGCACGGGCTCCCCGCCGCGTCCCTCGATACCGACACCCTTCTGATTCGCGCCTTGGCCAAATCCGTATAGCAGTTTGCCCTGCGCGGGCCATTCCCAGATCATCTTGCCGTCGCCCGGGGGAGCCTCCTTCGCAGCGGACGAGGTGGGAGGTACCGGAGTTGCGTGCGTGCCAGGCGACTTTGCAGTTGGCGGCGCTGCGGCCGGTGGCGCCGAAACCGCCTCGGTTTTCTGCACGGGCATTTTGAGTTGCGCAACAGCCTGCTCGGAATACGGCAGCTTGCGCGCCTTTGGCTCGGAGAAGACGGGGGTCGCTACGGGCGCGGCAAGAGGTATCGGCTGGGCGAGGGTCGCCTCGCCCGGGCCTTCGGGAGGGAACAAGCGCAGGCGCTGATCGATTTTGATCAATCCCGGATCTTCCAGGCTATTCCACGCGGCCAACTCGCGATAATCCTGACCGTAGTCAAGCGCGATGCTGTAGAGCGTATCTCCTTTCTTGACGACGTGATATTCCGGCCGCCAGTCACCATCGCGATACGGCTTGGTCGTGGGTTCGTCAGCCGGCTGCGCCAGTCGTTCCGCGGCGGGGGCGGGTTGTTTTTC
>DATGFK010000059.1:0-8768 GCA_035309185.1 Aggregatilineales bacterium | reverse complement strand
GAATCCGGACTACTTCCATCCCAGAGTGGCACTTTCAATCCCTGCGTACGCGCCTCCCAACCCTCATCTGTCCACCATTGGCGCTGGGCATAGCCATTTGCATCAACGAACTTTGAAAACTGTGCGTTCGTCACTGGATATTTAGCCATCTCGAAAGCAGAGACATCGAAAACTTTCGAAGTTCTGATGGGAATGTAGTTTTCTCGATTCCCCTCTTTGGAGATTATCGAGATCACCTTGACTTTGCCCGCAGAGATGGGCATCCAGGCGAATGGCTGAGGCAATAAGTCAAACGAAGAACGAACCATAAGTGACATCGCTTCTACTACTTGCCGTTACTGCCAAACGTAAGGCTAGGGTTCTTCAACGGAATCAATGCCAGGATCACTGCGTGCCGGTAATACTCCAGGCGCGTGATCACGTCGGCGGTGAGCAGACCAACCGAGCCGTTCTGCTGCTTGGAGTTCGATCTCCCGAAGACGCGATCATCAGCCTCGCCGAGTTCGATGCCCTGGCGCACAAGCTGCGCCACCTCCTGCGGCAGCGTAAAGGTTCCCGTTCTGCTGATGCCACGTTGATTCCGGTCACGGGATACTACCACTACCCATGCGAAAACGTCGAGTTCGCCCAGGTTATCTTCGCAGCCGCCCTCGATGCCAACCCAAAAGGCTGCGTCAGAATGGCCCTTGCGGGCCGCCTCAGCGCGATTGAGTGCCCCCTGTCGCGTTTCGAGGCTGGTCATCGGCTGCGCGCTCACGCCGGAAGGAACGCTCATCCCGGAAGTATCGAACGGCCTTTCGGGAAACATCGCCTGGAAACCAGTAAGCGCCGCCTGGATTTTCACCGGGTTGGTCGAGGCGACGACGATGTGTTGACTGTCTGTCATGGCCCTTAATAGATTTCCTCTTTAATTCCAGAACAAGTGTACAATAGCTTATCCTGAAATATCTGTAACGGGTTAATCAATGATCCAACTGTCACGGGCACAGCTATATTCATTTCGGCTGCGCCGCCAGCACCTTGCGGAGCGGGCGCCGCTGGAAAACATGATCCAGGTAGTCAGCGATGTGTGTGGCTTACAGGCACAGGTTCTATCTGCGGCACAAATTGGCCTATGGGCACGAGTCACAAATATAACGATGGCCGACGTCAACAAAGCCATAGTCGAAGATCGAACACTGGTCAAAACGTGGTCGGTGCGCAACACACTGCACCTTGTTGCCGCCGTAGACTTACCTTTATTTGTTTACGCGCTAAAAGAAATCAAAACGAAAAACATGGAAAGCTGGCTAACTGCCAATGGCCTCACGGTTGATGAAATACAGAGTTTGATGGCGGCAATTGTCGAGGCGTTAAGCGACGGCCCGTTGACGCGCAAGCAGGTCTCGGCGCGGATCGCACCAAAGTTTGGGCCGCACGTCAAAGCTTGGCTGGAAAGCGGATGGGGCGGCGTATTCCACTGGCCTGTGACGCAGGGATTGATCTGTTTTGCGCCAAGCCAGGGCAAGGATATTCTCTTTGTGCGCGTTGATCAATGGCTGCCGGAATTGAAAGAAGTTGCGATGGAAGAGGCCCAAAATGCCTTGCTGCGCCGGTATTTGCGAGTTTATGGCCCGGCAACGCCGCAAGATTTTTCAAAATGGATCGGTCAAAGTTCTACGAAAATGCGCGCTGTATGGACGCGGCTTGAGCCAGAGCTAATACCCGTCGAGGTCGAAGGGTTTGAACGAGGGTACATCCTGCGTGAAGACATTACAGCCGCACAGGCCGAACCGTTACCGAGTCCACACGTGTGTATGCTGCCCACCTTTGATACCTATTTGCAGGCTCATCGGGAAAGAGAACACGTGGATACGGCTTATCATGAACACATCTACCGTATCGCAGGTTGGGTTTCCTCCACGTTGTTGATTGATGGACGGGTAGCCGGTGTCTGGTCATACGAGCGGCGCAAAAACCAGCTTGAAGTCACGATTGAGCCGTTCGTGAAACTCTCGCAGGCAATTCGCACGAAGATCAAGGAACACGCTGCCGATCTGGGTCGCTTTTTTGACCTTCCCTCAAGGGTCGGCATTGAAAAGGTGACAACCCCGCGCCGGGCATAATCGATTCGAATATTACGGCTTCTTCACGTGGTGAGCGGTGGTATCATGGGCATCCTGTTCACCATGCCCGAACGGCTCGACATGCACGGTGACGCTGGCAAGTTTGGGTTGCTCATGAAACAGCGCGTGGCGCACCTCTTCGGCGATCTGGTGGCTGTCGCGGGTGGATAGGTCCTCGTCTACTGCCACATTCAGTTCGGCCATCAGGCTGTGCCCGACCCAGCGGCCCCGCACTTCCGAAACGCGCTGGACGCCCTGGACGTGCTCTGCCGCGTGCTCGATAGAATTTACAATAGAGGGGTCAATGGCATCCATCATGCGGTGCAGCATGGCAACTACGGTATCCCGCACCACAAACAGGATGACGACAGTGATCAACAAACCGATGATGGGATCAACAATCGGAAAGCCCAGCAAACTGCCCAGGGCACCGAAAAAGACGGCCAGCGACGTAAAGCCATCAACCTGCGCATGTTGCGCATCCGCAATCAGCGCCGTAGAGCTGATGGCTTTCCCGGTGCGAATTCGGATCAGAGCTACGACTTCATTGCCCAGGAAGCCAACCACGGCGGCGACCATGACCCACCCTGCATTTTCGATGGGCCTGGGCGCGACAATCTTCTGGTAGCTCTCGTAGGCCGCCAGTAAAGCGCTGGCAAAAATCATTAGAATAATGACTGTTCCGGCGATGTCTTCGGCCCGCCCGTAGCCATACGTGTAGCGGCGGGTGGCGAGCCGCCGCCCCAGGATAAAAGCAATGCCTAGCGGGATGGCTGTGAGAGCATCCGAAAAATTGTGGATGGTATCGGCCAGCAGTCCCACGCTCCCGCTTGCCAGTGCAATTAGCAGTTGAAACACCGCTGTAACGGCGAGAATCGCCAGGGAAAGCTTGAGCGCCGACAATCCACGTTCATTGGATTCCAGTGCGCTGTCGAGCGAGACTTCGCCGTGGGTATGGCCGTGCAGGAATGGAATTGCATCGCGGAGCGCATCCAGGATTCCAATGCCATGTTTGTGATCATGATCTTGGGCAGAATGATCACGCTGATCGCTGTGGGTATGCACCTGATCGTCATGATGATCTTCATGCGAGTCGAGGGAACTCATCGTGTATTCTCCGCCGCCAGTTGAATCCGAAGCGTGTCGCAACATCATAACACAAGTTCATTGTGTCGGACGCTAGAGATCGAGTCTACTGTCCAGGCGGTGACGGTACCCTTCATAATCGGGTACGATGCGCTCGTATTCCTCTTCCATCAGCGGAGAAGAGATCATAAAGTCGGCGGAGGCGCGGTTACAGGCCATTGGGATATTCCACACGGCAGCGATTCGCAGCAGCGCCTTCACATCCGGATCGTGCGGGGCGGGTTCAAGCGGATCCCAGAAGAAGATCATAAAATCTATGTCCCCTTCAGAGATTTTCGCACCAATTTGTTGATCGCCACCCAACGGGCCACTTTGGAGTTTTTCGACGGTCAGGTCAAGTTCCCGCTCCAAAATAGTTCCCGTGGTGCCCGTGGCGTACAACGTGTGCTGTGTGAGCAGTTCTCGGTTGAACTTGACCCATTCCATCAGATCGCGCTTCTTGTTGTCGTGAGCCACCAACGCGATCTTTTTCCGTTGCTCCATAACCAGGACATTGGTTGCCATACAGAAAACCTCCCTGTCGGCTATAGCTGATCACCAGACTCTACCGCCAATCAGGGAGGAATGGTTATCGGTATTTGACCATGCGGTCAGGCTTAGTGCTCGCCCGTTACGCAGAAGCTCCCGCCCCACGAAAAGGAAAATTTCACCGCTGGCAATTCGACGGCTGTCGGAGATTCTGAATACGAATTGCCGCCAGCGACCTTCTCCAGGTCATGCTCACCCAATTCGCCGGTGCTGGCGCGCTCGAGGTCGGCCATGACGTCCGTCCAGTCCCGTGCGCTGAATCCGAATCCGGCTTTGTCTGCCATGCTGATGAGTGCCGTCATGTTCCCATTCAGCGCCTTGACCTGTTGTAGCAAAGCGGGATCGCCATTGACTTTGTTGATAAATGATAATGCGATTTGTTTAGACATCGTTCCCTCCCAGAAATCCTGACCTTTGAGACACTTTACCACACCAGCGTCAAGAGATTGTCAACTGGCGGCAGGTTCATAGGGAACTACCCTGTGCTTATCCCAGGATGTGTGTTCCAAGCAGCCAGCGCCAGGCCAACAGCGTTGCCATGCCGATCACGATGGTGAGCAACAGATTTTTGCTCCGCCAGGCCACAATCGCCGAAATGATCCCTGCAACCAGAAAATCGTTCGTATAGCTGACGGTGATCTGGTCGTTTTTGAACAGGGTGCCAGGGATGATGATTGCCGTCAGCACTGCGGGTGGCACATACTTCAGTGCGCGGAAGACTGGCTCAGGCATCTGGATCTTTCCGACGAGGGCCAGTACCGGGTAACGCACAGCAAAAGTGACCAGTGCCATTCCCACGATGATAATAAGCTCGTTCATCAGCTTGCCTCTGCTTCCTGGGCGCTCGATGGCGCAGCGGATTCTCCCTGGCGAGATTCGGCAATGACACCGGCGGCCACTCCGGCCAGGGCAGCCAAAATCAGGCCAAGTTTGTTGGGCAATGAGTAGGTCGCGGCGGCAACGACCCCGGCCACAACCACCGAAATGAGCGCGGGCCGGTTCTTGATGAAAGGCACCAACATCCCGATAAACGTCACATAGAGGGCAAAATCAAGTCCCCAATCTTGCGGATTCTGGATGCGCTGCCCGGCCAGTATTCCCACCAGCGTGCAGAGGTTCCAGTTCAAGTACATGAAGATTGCCGAACCCAGGTGATACCAATGCTTGTACGGCGAGTCATCCGGCGCGTTGTAACGCGAAACGACGACCACGAATGTCTCGTCGGTCAGCCAGAATCCGAGCGGAATCAGCCAGCGCTGCGGCAAATGCTTCATGCGGGGGCCGATAGTAGCGCCGTAAAGGGTATGCCGCAGATTGACGACGAAGGTCGTCAGGATGATGATGGCCGGATTGGCTCCCGCGTGGATCAGGTTTTCCCCGATAAATTGCGCCGAACCTGCGAACACAAAAACTGACATCGCCATCGCGCCACCCGCCGACAGGCCCGACGTGGAGGCCAACGCTCCGAAGATGATGCCGAAGGGGATTGCCCCGACCACCAGCGGGAAAGTTGCCCGCGCGCCTGCCAAGAATTCAGCCTTCCGCGTAGGCGCCGGTTTGTTCAGTTCTTTCATACTGCGCTATTTCCGTATTTTCCGACGCATGTCCTGGATAAACACCGTAAAGTCGTTCAACTTCAGCAGTGAGGCAAGGATGAAATAAGTAATGATGCCAAACGTGGCCGGGAGCATCACCAAGATCGCCCGTTGGGCAAGTCCCTGGACGGGCCACAACCGCTCGGCGCTTAACTCAAGCATGTAGGTGACGAGCGCCATGACGAGGGTTGCCAGGATCACTTTGAGCAGCGTCTTGGGTATTCGCTGGCTGCCGAGGCCCTTGAGCTTCCGTCGCAGCAAAAAGATGCACAGCGTCATGTGGATGATATGCTTGCCAGAATCGGCGATCATCAGGCTGAGAAAGCCGGATTTGTGTTGAAGCGCCAGCGCGATGACGATGTAGCAGGCCAGGCTAAATATACCCACCAAAGCAGGCGTCAGCGTGTCCTTTACGGCATAAAAGGCGTAGACTAGTAGAAGATCAACGGCAGCAAATGGTATTCCCAGCAAATACAGCCGCAATACGATAGAGGTCTCATAAGTGTTACTGGCAGTGAAGGCACCGCGCTCAAAAACCAGTCCTACCAGCGGCCCGGCCAGCACGAGCATTCCGACTGTCGCCGGGACGATGAGCGTCAGCGCCAGGCGGATGCCCTGTCCGAGTGTATTCTTAAACTGCTGGCGCGTTTCGGGTTTCAGAGCCTGCCGGGCCAGCGTGGGCAGGATCGCAATCGAGATCGCCGTACCCACCAATCCGAGCGGAAATTCACGGAGGCTGGTTCCCCAGTTCATATAGGCAATGTTGCCGTCGGCGTTCGGGCCTTGCGAGGCCAGGTTGTAGCTGAACAGGCGGATGATAATATCCATGATCAGTGAAGCCAGGACGGGAATATATAGGAGGCCAATCCGTCGCACGCCGGGATGGCTTAACGCGCCGCGCAGTTGCAAGCTAACTTTTGTTCCTCGCAGACCACCGAATTGCAGAGCAAACTGGAGAATGGCGCCAAGCAAGAAGCCGATTGCGGCGCGTTCAATGCCAATGACCGGCGCCAGGACGACCATCGTAACGACGATAGTTCCGTTAAACAATGCCGCAGCGAACGCGGGCCACGTGAAGCGCCGCAGTGCATACAATAGCCCGGAAGCCACGGCAAACAAGCTCTGGAAGATCAGCGCTGGGGCAGTCAACTGTAAGAGTTGGGCCGTCAGCGAAAGGGCAGCCGGGTTGATGTTGCCTCGGTACAGGATCACAACCTGGGGCGTGAAGATTTCCAGCAGCAGCACGATAGCGCTGGTCACGACGGTCACAAGGCCCAACAGGATGCTGGTCAGCCGCCATAGCTCGGCACGATCCCGGACAGCATATTCGCTCAAGACCGGCACAAGCGCCGAGTTGACATAACCGCTGATGGTCAGGTCATACAAATCCTGGGGAATGGTGATCGCTATCTGGAAGGCGTCAACCAGGCGTCCTGCGCCAAAGTAGTTCGCCAGTAATATCTCTTTAACAAAGCCCAGGAGTCGGCTGGCAATATTGCCGACAGCCAGGATTGTAGTCGCGCGTGCGAGACCTGCCGAGTCGCCTTCCCGTTCTTCTTCCGGTTGCTCACCCGCACTGAGAACAGGTGGCGGGGGAACAACTGGGCTTTCGTAGACTTCGAGGACAGGCTCGTGACTCATGCTTTTGGCTCCGGCAGGGCGCGGATGCGCGCGATCATTGTAGAGGTGCTATGTCCTGCCAGCAGCTCAATCAAGTGTACCTGTCCGCCATAGCCTTCGACCACGGATCGCTCCGGCAGCCGGCGATCACGGTAATCGGCGCCTTTGACATAGATTTCGGGCTTGAGCGCTGCAATCAGATCGTTGGCCGTCAGTGATTCGAATATGATGGCCGCATCCACACAGCACAGTGCCGCAACGAGCCGCGCTCGTTCCGATGCTGGAACAAGCGGGCGACCATTGCCCTTGAGGGCCTCAGTCGCCCCATCCCCATTGATGCCGACGAATAGAGCGCCCCCCAGTGAGCGCGCTTTTTCAAGGTAATCCAGATGTCCGACGTGGACCAGGTCGAAATGGCCGTTGGTAAATACAAGGGTTTCGTTTGCGTCACGGAGTTTGGCGCGTGCTTGAAGCGCTTGCGGTAGTGTTAATACGGTTCCCATTTGGCGCATTGTAACGAACGCCAGCCCCGCACGCCAGAGATAGACCGATGATTACTGTCCACTTTCCCCATCGGGTTGATGATGATCCTCCGAAAATCTAGTTGACAAACTAATTATATTAGTCTAATATCTAATGATATTAGTTAAGAGGAAAATGAGATGAAAATAACGACTCATGGCGACTATCTGGTGCAGCTCACGCGCTTCGTTGCGTTCAACTGCCAGTTGGTACGCGAAGACGATGGCTTTACCCTCATCGACACGCTTTTTGGCGGTAGCGCCAGGGGCATATTAGCGGCAGCACAGCAGTTGGGCGCGCCGATACAGCGGATTGCCCTGACTCATGCCCACAGCGATCATGTGGGTTCTCTAGATGCGCTGCACGCGGTGCTGCCGGATGTCGAAGTTGCTATCTCGGCGCGTGATGCGCGTTTTCTGGCGGGCGAGCGGAGTCTCGATCCCGACGAGCCAAAGGACAAACTGCGGGGAGGTTATGTGACTGTGAAAACCAGACCGACTCGCTTGCTCAAGCCAGGCGACAGCGTGGGATCACTGGAAGTCGTCGCCTCTCCGGGCCACACGCCAGGCCATATCTCCTTTTTCGATCACCGGGACGGTACACTTATCGCCGGAGACGCCTACAGCACACAGGGCGGAATAGCCGTGGCAAGCATAATCCGCTGGGCGTTTCCGCTGCCAGGCTTCGCCGCATGGCATCGGGCCACCTGTATTCGCAGCGCCGAGGCACTGTTGGCGCTTCACCCCAACCGATTAGCCGTCGGACATGGCAAAGTCATCGAACAACCGGTTGCGGATATGCAGCGCGCCATTGCTGAGGCAAAACGTAAATCGTCACGGGCTTCAGGGGAAGAATCATTTGCCAGCAAAAGGACACATTGATCTGCAACGTGTGGTGATGGTTGCAGTGGAACTCGCCGATCACGCTGGCATAGAGGCGCTAACGCTGGCCGGGGTCGCGTCGCAACTCGGAATCCGCATTCCATCACTCTATAACTACGTCAGTGGCCTATCCGGGTTACACCGTCAGGTGGCATTGTGGGGATTACAGCATGTTGCCAATCAATTGCGTCGAGCGGCAGTCGGCAAGGCAGGAGACGATGCGGTGATTGCCATCGCCATCGCCTACCGCGCTTTTGCCCACGAGCACCCAGGGGTATATGCCGTTGCCCTGCGCCGCGCTGCGCCTGACGACCCTGAACAGGTAGCCCTTGGCAAAGAGATCGTAGATGTGATCGTAGCCGTACTGGCCT
>DATGFK010000058.1:0-10156 GCA_035309185.1 Aggregatilineales bacterium | reverse complement strand
AGAATCGCCTGAACGGGTTTCACATAGCCGGTACAGCGACACAATACGCCGCAAATCGCCTCTCGGACTTCGCCCTCGGACGGATCAGGATTCTTGTCGAGTAGCGCTTTGGCGCACAACATTTGCGCGGGCGTGCAGTATCCACATTGGATCGCGCCGGTTTCGACGAACGCCTGCTGCAAGGGATGTAAGTCGCGCTTGCCCGTCGCCAGCGATTCCAGCGTGGTAATCGTCTTTCCCTCAGCCTGTGACGCCAGCATCAGGCAAGCGGTTGTCGGATTGCCATCCACCAATACTGCGCAGTTGCCGCATTCGCCCGTTTCGCAGCCGTGTTTAACGCTAAACAAAGCCTGCTTGCGCAGCGCATGGAGCAGCAGTTCGTTGGGCTGTACGGCCAACGTTACCGGGTTGCCATTGAGCGTCAGTTGAACATCCAAGAGGATTTTCCTGTTTCTAAAGATGATCCTAAAACTGTAAAAGTTCTAAGTGAACTCGTAGTTGGTTTGAAGAAATTGCATGAATTGTACAATTGCTCGTCTGCGGCTGGAAATGGAAAGCTGCTGATCCTCGGTCATTTCGCCGTATGTCGTGGTGAATCCATCCGGGACAAAAATATTGTTCCAGCTATATCCATTTCCCCGTGGTGTCTCTGGAATTTCGCCAGGAACGACGCCCACAAATTTGCGGCGCAGATAGCCATCCGTAAACGCGATAACGGACATGGATTCAGCGTATTTGTCGGCAAACGGCTGAAGCATTTTACAGATATTGTGCAGACCGGCGGGCGCAAGAAATGTGGTCGTCAGTCCGCCGGGCAAACCTCCCCAGGCCCGGATGCACAGTGCCGAATGGTCTACAAACACGGGTTTGCGGAGAATTTCGTAGGCTTGGGCAGCCTTATCCAGTGCCACCTCACCGGCATCCACGTGTTGTATATCGTCTAGATTAACGGGACTGGTCTGTAGTTGGACATTCAATATCTGCTCGTACATGCGTTTTTTGGTCGGGTTTGTCGTCGCGAAGTACAGATCGCCAACCGAAAGTTTCATCATAGTGGCGTACGTTGCCGCGCCTTTTGGTGGTTTGAGCGGATTGAACACCTGCCGCTCGATTTCAAACAGCCCGTTGAGCAGCTTGACAGTGCTGTCCGTAGTTACTCCTCCCACCAGGCTAATCACCTGGAAGCGGGCCAGGTTGGGCGGGATTTCCATCGGCTCCAGCATGACCGGCGCAATGGGCTTGCCCAGCTTGAGTGCTATCTCCAGTTCTTTTTGGCAATATTCCGAGGCAAGCGAACGAGCAGACATGAGCAACATGAAACAGTCACACCCAGAGATCTGGCGCTCGATCTCGTTCCACCATTCCTGCCCTACAGATAGGCGGTGATCAAACCAGACCTCGTGAATATCCAGGGCGCGCTGAAGGCCGACGATGTCGGTGGGGTCTTCGTGTGCGTAGCTGATAAAGATTTTCACAATTGCGCTATTCCCAAGTTTGGACGTTTACCCGCCAAGCGGGAAGCCGTTCCAGGTTCCCGTCAGGGCATAACGGACAATGTCAATCGCGCCGATCTCGATGACGGCAATCGTCAGCCCGGCCATCAGCGGGATCATCAGGTGCCGCCAGGCGATGGCATTGCGGTCAAAGCGCGTGATGCTCAAAAACAGTACCGTGCCGATCATAGTCAGGATCAGCACGACGCCAATCGTGCTGAGAAAACCAAACACCCACAGGAAGACGGGTCGCTCCGTCAGGACCAGCAACACAACACAGCCAGCAACGGCACACAGGCCCGCCAGCTCGCGCAGGTTATTGATGCCCCGCTGTGGATCGGCGTTGCGCCACACAACTCCGTTGAAGACGGGGAACACGACATTGAACATCGCCACCCCGCAATACATCCCCGTGACCAACCGCAGCCAGTTGTGCGGCTCATAGAGACCCGATGCGCCAGGGAAAAGGTGAATATAACTATTGATTCCATCGAAGCCCATAACGGCCACAAAAAACACCAACACGGCGATCACTTTTGCGGGCGGAAGGCGGCTGACGCGGGTTCTGCCACTGGCAAACATGACCAGGAAACTGGTCATCACGCCCAGGTAAATTCCGGTACAGCGCGCGCAGAGCGGCATAGGTATCCCGTTGATCTGAAAGGAACGGGCATCAATGCGGTGGCAGATCGCATAGCCGACGGCGTCAAGTTTTCCCATCAAGCCTGTCGGTGTGCCCATAATCCAAGCGAACAACACGCCAACGGCTGCCACGCCGACCAGCAGTGCCAGCCGTCGCGGGATCGGACGGTAGCTTGAATGATCCAGACCAGGAGAAGCCTGAGCATCCACGACGTTCACGATAGAATTCCTCACCTAAGTTCCCTGCTGCCGATCTTTGCAATTGTACGGAGAACATCGCCTGATCGCCAGTAGATCACTTTCACGGGCCAGGTACCGTCGCCTCGGCAGTCGCTGCATGGGTTGGAGCTGACACAGGCGCTGTTGCTCGGCCCGTCGGCGACAGCGTAACAGGTGCCGTGCCATTTGCAGCGCCGGTCGCATTGGCGGTGCTGGATGGGAAGCGGTGCAGCGGGTCGGGCGTGTGGAGATACTTCTCGCGGATCGGTTCCGTTTTCGCGTAGTCGTCCGGGGCCATCGCCTGCCAGAAATCCGTTACTGTGGCAACCTTTCCGGCCTCCGTGGCACGATAATTGCGCAGCCAGGCCATAAACGCATCGTCGCCAGTGACATTGCGGATGTCTTGCAGCATCAATGCGCCGCGCAGGTACACAGCGTTGAGGTACGTACGCAGGTTTGTAAAATCGTAGACAGATGAATCGACATAGCCCTGGGGCGCATAGGACTTCACGCGGAAGCTCCACCACCAGGGTAGCAGCTTGGGATACTGGTTCTCAACAAACAGCGATTCGCTATAGATCGCCAATCCTTCATCCAGAAACGGGTCATTGCCCTGGTCATCGCCCACCAGCGAATACCACCACTGATGCGAGATCTCATGTGCCGTGATCAACGTCAACCACGAATCAGGCTGGCCGTTGTACATGCCGAACCAGACTTTGCTGACAAACACGATCCCGCTAAATTCCAGCCCGTCTGGAAATTCGCCCTCGACCAGCACCAGGCGTTTGAACGGCGCCGGGCCGTACAGGCGGCTGTAGACCTGTACCGCGTCGCGGGCGGATTGGAGGGCATAGGCAGGAGCGCCCGGCGTACCAGGAAGGCCAGCAGCGTCGGCGGTGCCTTTGGGAAGGGGCACAGGCGGGAAGGTGTAAAAGTCAATCTCCAAGCCGCCGCTGATTGTGGTCGTGAGCTTCGACATGCCCTGGTCAACGCTCAAGGTCAGCGAGCGGCCTGCGTCGAGCGCGAACGTCCAGGTATGGTTATCGGTCTTGTGGACTTCACCAGGGCCAATCACCTCCCATTTGTCGAGCGTTTTGCCCTGGAGAGAAATTTTCGCCGTGAAGGCTGCCATTTCAGAACCGACATATTCTCCGATCATCCAGGCTTTGGGCGTCACCCACTCACCATTGCGGAAGGGCGCGACTTCGGGCAGCCACAGGCCCAAGTTAATCTGGCGATCCGTATAGCCAAAATAACCGAAGTTGTTCACATAGGTCTGTTCGATCTGGCCTGGCCTGTCAATGAAGCCGATCAAAAAGGTGGCCGAACAGTTTACGAGGAGCGATTGAACCAAGGTGACTTCCAGGCGCGGCCCATCGAGCGTATAGCTCGCCACATTCGCTCCGCCTTCCGTATCCACGCTGTTGAGACTGAAGACGCCGGGTTTGCGGTTTGGTTCAACATTGAAAACGATCTTCTTTTGCGAGCTGCCTGTCTCATTCCGATAGGTTGCTTTGAGCGTGCCAGTAACGGTATGCCCATCCACATCTACTGTTGCGTCCACGTCATACTGGTATGGCAGTGTGCTGCTACTGGCCCCAGCTGGACAACCAGGGGTAGCACTTGCAGGATTTATGGTCTGCGCTGTCACGGCGGCGGAGGCCGTGTTTACAGGTGTGGGCGTCACACTGACGGATTCAGTAGGGGTGTTTGTGGGCGGTTCAGTTGACGTAACAAAGGGCAGCATCCGGCTGCTTTCGGCCAGGGTTGCCGTTGGCGCGACAATAACGGATTCGCTGAAATTTGCCGCGATGCCAGCGGCCAGCGCCAACAAAAGCACCGTCGCCACTGTCGCGATCAGGCGGGGACGACGTGAAAGCTGCCGTACGGAACTCAGCGCCGTCCGCAACGATAACCGTTGCAGACGCTGCGGTACGCGCCGCACGAAAGGAACGATGTTGGGCTGTGTATCGTCGAGGGCTGCGGACTGAGCCTCCGCGCTTTCATCCGGCCGGGCTGGCGGCTGATTGCCGGTAGCCGGTGGCCGGCGGGCGGTAATTCGCGCGACAATTCCGCGCAACATGCGCTGCAAACGAGAGATCAATTCTTGCATAGATCAGGCGGGCCACGGAATAGGAGCGTAATCATCCTTACACGGCGCACCCGATGTGTAGGCAATTCGCTTGCTGCTCAAGTCTGCAATGCAAGACCATAGCGTGGTATGGCCTCCCGAATGCCCGCACACCCCCACCTCATGATCGCGCAGTGCGCGCTGGAGCGCGTCCCAGGCGTTTTCCGCCTTCCGCTGCCAGGCTTTGGATTCCAGGTACGCCACGCGCGCCCGCGAGACGGTCTGCTGGCGACGCTTTTGAAGCGTCGCCATGTCGGGATGTCGGTAGAAGTTGCCCACGGCCAGCACGTCATCTTCTGGATACACGATCCGCACCCGTTCGTGGTGGCACTCGACGCAGCAAAAGCCTTCCAGGTCTGCGATTAGATAATTGAAGCTGTGCAGGTGCGGCATGATCATGATCTCTCTGAGCGCTTCTTCGCGGGTGGCACATGTTTCCAGCAGAATACGCGGGATCAGGTGGAACGGCAACCCCGGACGAGGCGCCTCGACTCGATCCGAGAGGACAACGTGCAGGCTGACAAACAACCCCGCGTCGTTGACGCCATCGTAGCGCCCGCCCGGCACGCTGCCTCGCATCCCGACGCTAGGTCGCGCCCCATCAGGATGCAACCGGATTCGCTGCCGTACGCGCTGGACGTTGTGAAAATCATAATTTCGCCCGACCATCACACGTCCCTCTGGCGTACGCCAGGCGACACTGGTGCAACCGCCCTGTTCCGGGATTACCATTGGCATCCGCATTGGCCCGCCCAGTCGTTGGCGGCAGATCACACGCAGCAGCGTTTCGTACTCAATGGCCTGCCCATCGGCATAGCCGTACAGTTCTTCTAGCAGAGGCGCATGAGCCGCACCGATGGTCTGCGCGCAGGCCAGTGCAAAGTCGAGCGGCGGTGGCTCCGGCCACCAGGAAGGCATCACCAGCGGCGAACTGGCCCGCCCGATGCGGACGCCAATATCGTAATGTGTCCCATCCAGGTCGAAGCTTGCCATATCCGGTTGAAGGTTTGCCGTCGAGTGTGCCATAGGGCATAGAGTAACCTTTGGGCGGTTGCTTTTCAACAGGGCCGCCGCTATAGTTTGAGGGTGCGTGGTTTTCAGATCAGTCTGCTCGGACTCACAGCGTACCATTGTTGCAGATTGTACACTGAATAACGGCTTGAAAGGGACAGCGTGTCGTGTTTAAGCGAAAAGCGAAGGACATTGCGATGGCCCCGGTGAAGGCCCCTATCAAGGCGGCGACCTTCTGGTTCCGTCCTTACTGTCTGGCCGTCCTGACGATTATCCTGCTTTTCCTATGCCTGATCGCGGCGGTGCTTTTTGTTGGCTTAAGAACCGGGTTGGATTTGCGCGGTGTCGTATCGGCCATCACCGGCGGCCCTGCGCCTGTCACTATTTCCAGCGTGACAGTGCTGGAACGAGTCCAGGCTCTCCAAGAATTACACACCGTCCGCTATGTCTATTCGAGCTATGTCAATAGCCAGCGTGATATGCCGGACATTCTCAAAGGGCTGTACGGCGATAACCTGGTCATGATCGCCGTGGGATACGTCGAAGCAGGAATCGACATGAGTAAGCTTAGTGCCGCCGATGTGACCCAGCAAGGCGATACGATCACGATAAAGCTGCCATCGCCACAACTCCTAAGCTGCTACCTGGACGAAAACGCCTCGCAGATCGTCGCCCGTGACACCGGGATTTTTGCGCGGCCCGCCTCGAACCTTGACCAGGAGGCGCGGCGCTTCGCCATCCGGCAGGCCCGTGATGACGCGGTTAACAAAGGCGTGTTGGACGAAGCTAAAAGCAACGCCCAGACCCTTGTCACGAAATTCGTATCCGGGCTAGGGGTCAAAAATGTCAGCGTCGTCCTGGGGCAGTCGCAGGGTGCGCCCGTGTATCCTGATTCCTGCCAGTGAACCGTATGATTGGTGAGTGAGGCCACTCTTTTTCCGTGCTATACGTGGGATGCGCGATTTGGGCGTATGATGGCTGGGCCAAAGACTTCTTTCCGCGCGGCCTGCCCAAAGACGATCGCCTGAAGGCTTACGCCGGGCGTCTGACCGCCGTCGAGGGTAACAATACATTTTACGCCGTGCCAACGCTCGCCGCCGTGCGCCGCTGGTCAGAGCAGACGCCTGAGACTTTCCGCTTTAGCCCCAAATTTCCTCGCGCCATCTCGCACGCAGCGCAGCTCAAAAATGTCAACGCCCAGACCGGGTCATTCATCGGCGTGATGCGGATGCTGGGGCCGCGCCTCGGCCCGCTGATGCTTCAACTGCCACCCTCCTTTAGCCCTTCGCGGCTACCCTTGCTAAGGAGCTATCTGGAAAATCTACCCAAAGATGTGCAGGTCGCCGTCGAAGTCCGCCACCCGGATTGGTTCACGGACGACTATACTGAACGGTTGAATGAGACGCTCCTGGCGGTCAATGCCGCGAAAGTAGTTTTCGATGTGCGTCCCGCGCACAGCAGCGACTCGCCCGATGCCGACAGCGCCAAAGAGCGCAAGCCCGACGTGCCGCTGGTGGCCGATGCTTTGCAATCCTATGTGGTCGTGCGCTACATCAGCAGTCCTGTCATGGAAGAAAATGATCAGTACCTGGGCGAATGGACAAAGCGCATTGCGAAGTGGCTCAAAGAAGATCGAGACGTCTATTTCTACACGCACTGCCCGCGCGAGGAGCTATCGCCTTTCGTTGCGCGCGAACTGTACCGGCGCGTCTCCAAAGTAACGGAGCTGCCGCCGCTGCCCTGGGATTCGCTGGAAACGCCGTCCCCGCCTGCCGAAAAGCCTGTGCAATTGTCGCTGTTTTAGTTTGATTTATCTCCTGAATTGCCCATCCAGAACAGGGCATACTTCTCGTCCAGGCAGGCCCCGAAGTTCTGTTTTTGAAAGAATTCAGGCGAGGACGTGACGACGAGTACCTGTCGGACTTTGTGCTTTTGGGCTTCTTCGACAGCAGCTTTCACCAGAATCTCGCCATAGCCCTTGCTCCGGCAGTCCTCGCGGACGGCCAGCGACCGCAGCTCCGCGATCTTGGGACTGTAGATTTCCAATATGCAGCACCCGACAATCTGCCCGTCTTCCTCGACAACCCAGGCCATGTCTTGCAGTTCTTGCAGTTCGTCGGCGGTGCGCGGCAGGAGCTTATCCAGGTTAGCCTGGATCAACTGCCGCATCGGCTCAATGTCTTCGGGGCGTGCTTTCCGCAACATTTCGTTAATCTTTTGCTTTCTCCTTCCAGGACTTTACGAGGCGAGTCCCGACGCGGCGGCGACTGCCACCAGCGCTAACTGGAACAGGCCATTACCGATGTGTTCCCCTTCGATGTATTCGTCCAGGCGATGCGCGTTGCCGCCGCGCGTCACGCCCAGGGTGATCGTGGGCAAATTCGCGGCCAGCAGGGCGTTGGCGTCCGTGCTGCCGCGTTCAAAGAACGCCTGGGTTCCCAACAGTTGCAGCGCATCCCGCGCCAACTGGACGAGGGGATGCGTCACCGGAATCTCGCCCGATGGCCTGTCGCCGACGACCTTGATCTCGAACGTCACGCCGGGCGCTTGCGCGGCCTCGACAATGCCCGCGACCTCGCGCTCAAGGATCTCGACCATCTCAGGGGAAGTAGAGCGTAAATCAAGCAGCAGGGAGGCGTTGGCCGCGATGGAATTGACAGACTGCCCGCCGGAGATCATGCCGATGTTATAGGTGGTGCGCGGGGAGTTTGGCACCTGCATTCCGGCAATGGCCGCCCCGACGCGCATCAGGTGATGGATGGCGCTGGGGCGTCCAAAATGCAGCCAGCTATGCCCGCCGCCCGTCTGGCAACTGATTTCCAGGCGTCGCACACGAATGCCAGCATGATAAATATGCCCGTAGGCCATACCTTCGACAATGATCGCACTGCCCAGGCACGACCCTAATTTGTTGTGTACAGCCTGAATCCCGCCGAGGTTGCCCATACCTTCTTCGCGGCTGTTGGCGACGAACCACACGTCTACTGGAAGATGTTCTTCGCGTAACGCAGCTACCAGTGCCAGCACAGCGGCGACGCCCAGGCTGTTATCTCCCAACCCTGGCCCATACACACGCCCATCTCTCCGCACCACTTCAAGGGCAGTATTGCGCTCGAAGACAGTATCCGTATGCGCGGCGATCAGAAGAGCAGATTGTGTGGCATTGCTACCGGGCAGTCGCCCATACACGTTATAGAGCGAATCAACTTCGATATTGAGTAAACCCAGTTGAGTAAAACGGCGTTGAACGTACTCAGCGCGGGCATTTTCTTCAAAGGTTGGGGCAGGAATCTGCTGGATGGCAATCGCTTCGTCCAGGACGGCGCTTACGCTCCTCTGAAGCCGCTCGCGAAGGGCTATCAGTGCGGGCGATTGGGCCAGCGCCCCGATGTTGCTCGTGGAATTTGTGGCAGAAGCGTAAGATGGATCGTTCATTCGGCGAAGCCCGGTGAATCCAGTTGGCAAAAACCGAAAATAAAACAGCCGACATGACGTGGGCTGTTTTCGCAAATCGCTTAAGACTATCGCTGATTGCGCGTCTAGCTCTTGCTTTGCGCTTCGAGCGCGGCCAGGCTTTTCATCAGGCGGCTCTTGCGGCGCGCAGCGTTGTTCTTATGCAAGATGCCTTTGCTGGCGGCCTTGTCCAGCGTGCGGATGGCAGCAACAGTGGTCTTACGGGCCGCGTCCAGGTCGCTCCCATCGATCTCGGTACGCGCAGCCCTGATCTCGGTACGCGCGCGACTGATGAAGACACGATTCCGTGCGCGTTTACGCTCGGAAGTACGAATTCGTTTTAATGCAGACTTATGATTTGCCAAGATTCAACACTCCTCATTTTTGCAGGCAACATTCTACCAGGGCCGGGCGCACTTGTCCATAGCAGATGCCGAATTCGCGGTCAAGGCTTTTCCGGATTATTCAATTGCCGGCCAGCAGGTTTGCAAATGTCTGCTATCTGTCGGGCAGGTGTCAACTCCTTAACCTTAACAGTGCTACACTACATACCGGGGATCGTTGATCTCGCTCTCAACGGGCAGCGCGATAACCCATCGCCCCCGGACGGAGCCACGTCAAGGAGTACATGATGGATCTTCTCCTTATCTTAATTGTGATATTAGCTATTGGGGCGGTGCTGCTCCTCCTGAGCGGAATTCGAGTTGTGCCAAACAACCGGGTCGGCATCGTCGAAAAAATTCTATCGAAGAAAGGGTCTGTCAAGGAAGGCTTTATTGCGCTGGCAGGCGAGGCTGGCTACCAGCCCAAAGTGTTGCGTGGCGGCTGGCACATTCTAATGCCTTTCCAGTTCCGCGTGCATATCGCGCCCCTGGTCACGATCCCGCAGGGGCAGATCGGCTACATTTTTGCCCGTGACGGTTACCCACTGCCGCCTGCCCAAACACTGGCCGGGGTTGTGCCTGAAGGCAAGAGCTTTCAGGACGCCGAAGGCTTCTTGAAACATGGCGGACAACGTGGGCCACAGCGCGAAATCCTACGTGAAGGAACCTACGCCATCAACCTGGCGCAGTTCGTCGTGCTGACGGAAACCGGCCTGTATTACCTCTCGATGGGCCGTGACGAAGAATCAACGTTCAGGACGATGGCGCAGGTCATCCGCGACCGGGGCGGTTTCCAACCCATCGTTATCCAGGGTACGGAC
>DATGFK010000057.1:0-3243 GCA_035309185.1 Aggregatilineales bacterium | reverse complement strand
CGGACCGATTTGGACGCAAGCCACTGCTGGTAGCGGGCTGGCTGATCGGCCTACCTGTGCCCCTCATCGTGATAGCCGCGCCACGCTGGGAATGGATCGTATTTGCCAACATTCTGCTCGGTATCAATCAGGGGTTATGCTGGTCGGCTGCCGTCATCATGAAGATCGACCTGGCGGGCCCAAAGGGGCGCGGGCGGGCCACTGGCATAAATGAGTTCGCGGGATACTTTGCGATGGCTCTCTCGACCGTTGCCAGTGGTTGGATCGCCGCACAGACTGCGCTACGTCCTTACCCTTTCTACCTGGGAGTTGTGTTTGCCATCTCTGGTTTGCTGCTGTCGGTATTCTTCGTCCACGAGACGCGAGAACATGCGCGTCAGGAGGCGGCGGAACACCACAGTGCGAACAAAGATGAAGCGCCCTCTTTCTGGACGATCTTCCGCCGGGTAAGCTGGCAGAACAAGACCTTCTTCAGTCTGTCACAGGGCGGCTTGATCAACAATTTGAACGATGTCGTGATCTGGGGCCTGCTCCCACTATTGGCGGTGAAGGCTGGCATATCGGTTGGTCAGGCAGCGGCTTTAGGTGGTGTGTATCTTGGAGTCTGGGGAAGCAGCCAGTTGATAACAGGGCCACTGAGTGACCGCATCGGGCGTAAGATATTGATCACAGGTGGCCTTTGGGTACAGGCCATTGGGATCGCGCTTTTCGTGTTGAGCAGCGGTCAACTGCCCTGGCTGCTGGCAACGGCAGTGATGGGGCTTGGCACGGGTATGGTCTACCCGACACTCCTGGCGGCGATTAGTGATGTAGCGCATCCATCGTGGCGAGCCTCAGCATTGGGTGTTTATCGCCTGTGGCGTGACAGCGGCTACGCTTTTGGGGCCCTGATGGGGGGAATATTATCGGACTGGTTCGGTATTCGCCTTGCTGTTGCTGCTATCGCGCTGCTGACTGCGCTCTCGGGAGTCCTCACTTTTGTGCTTCTGCCAGAAACGGCTGCCCATAAGGGCACACGTTCGTTAGCGGGCGCTCATCCCGTCGAAGTAGGAGCCGAACCGACTCGACCCTAGCCCCAATTATAGGAGAAATGATACTCCCGCCGATTTTAACGAACAAAATCTACCCGGCTCCGTTATATTTGTTAAAAGTGAAACCACTATGAGGCAGTTCTGGCATGACAAGCCAAAATAATCTCTATGTCACCCAATCACGCGTGGCTGTCAAACCTATTCGTGCCGCTTTTCTTAAAATCCTCGGTGTCGATTTCATATTTAAGACTTTAACGTGCGCAGCTATCAGAAACTCCAAGATGCCCTTGCACGCGGCGAACACGGGACATAATCGAACACGAGCGCAAGCGTGCAGGGAAATAGCTCTCCTGGTTAATTAGGTTGAAGTTGTAATCTATAAACTGTGGGAATACCATCCGCCAAAATTGAAGTGAGCAAACATAAACACTGCGAGGCGTATCCTGGTGCATGATACGCCTCACTTTGTTTTTACCTGTGCAAGGTACAAGCCCTGAAGGTAGCTGCTCAGTCGGCGCCTAGGATGACGATTTGACCGCAGGTCACGGTCTCGAAGCAGCCGATTAGCAGCCGCTGTTACCCACCGCGATGGACATACCGGCGTTTCCCTGAGCCGCATCGTGAGCCATTGGAATGGTCAACATAGTGCCATCAGCCACCATGTTGAGAGCTCCTGGCAGCCCGGTACCTGGGGCCGGGCACGTTCCCGAAGCCTGCGCCGTACCCGGTGCGGCGCCAAATAGGACACTGGCGACGGCTAGGGCCGCGAGCGCGCGTCTGAGTTTGGTGAATATTGAAGTTCTCATAATGCACCTCCGAGTGCAAATCGGGTGCGTGTCGTGACGACTCGCACCAAGGGTTTAACTGAGAGTGAAGCACAAAAGTACCCGCCCTGGAAGTCGTTCGAGTATACAATGACGTAGACAATTACGGATATACCCATTGCCTAGTAACAGCGTTGGCCTACTTCGCTACCGTTGCAGCCATCGTCGCGGCGGCAGCGACACTTTGCTTGGCAAACGGCGCGATAGCAGTGTTGAACGGCGCGGGCAGTTTCGCCAGCAGTGCGCTCTTGCCAATGGCCTGGACTACCGCATCCTTGCCCGGAGATGAGACTGCCGTCTTCTCCATAGCGCCTAGCGGTCCTACGCTGCCATCCACCATCCACTGCGTCAAGAATCCCAAAGATCCCACGACGTCTGACACGGCATAGTAGACTGGCGCAGCTAGGGGTAGGTCATTCGGGAAAACGCCCGCGATTTCGTTGACCAGGGCGAGATGCTGCCCTTCGACGACGGCAATCTGCGTTGCCATCGCGGCCAATTCCGGCTGACCCAATTCAGCGAAACTGTGGGTGGCGGCCACATAGACGCCCACAGAAATGGTCTCCCAGATCGCCGTGAGCGTCGCAAACGCCTCAACAGTGTCGAAGGATCCCGCTGGGAAGAAAAATTTGGCGATCAAGGGTTTGCCGCCATTGGCGATCAAAACGTCCAGATGAGCCTGCTCGGCTTCCAGAGCAGCTTTCAGGTAGGCAATCTGCCCCGGAGTGAAGTTGGCCTTGGTGGACTTGTCCAGCGCGCGGTAGTAATGCGCCACCGAGAAGGCTTCCCCCGTCGCCGAGACGTTCAGGATCGTCGGCATGTCGTCAGGGCCAGCCGCCAGGACTTTGCTCAGGTCGAACAGGCCGCCCAAGCCAACGGTTGAGGCAGCAGCAAAAAAGGCACTCCCGGTCAGGAAGTTACGGCGCGAAAGGTGATTACTCATCGTCAATTCTCCTATCCAATTCAAATGCTTATGCAGGTAAGGCAGTGATGGCACCAGGATTAGCAACACGAGTGAAACGGCGCCTGGAGCCTGGTCTCCGAAACTCGTAAAGTATCCTCTGCGCTCCTTTCCGTGGGTCACCCGAAATCGCTAACGTACGTGAATTACCTTTTGTGATGCGCTCACACAACCGCGATCGCTGCTTACTCCGCTGCCGAACGCCGACAACGAAGGCTGAAGAACCTGTTACTTGCCCGGCGTGCTCGACGGCTCGAGAGGGTCGGTTGCTGAAGGCGGTGGAGTCCAGGTCGGAAGTGTGGCGGTCGGGATGGGCGTTGCAGTGGCGGGAGGCGCCAAGATTGCCTGGCTGGGCTTGTCGAATTTAGGACAGCTTGGCTCCGCGCTGACCACACCGAACTGGACTCGTTCGGTGTCGGTCAGATCG
>DATGFK010000056.1:0-2804 GCA_035309185.1 Aggregatilineales bacterium | reverse complement strand
GTTGGCGTCCAGGGCATTGCGCGCGATGTCGCGCAGCTTCTTGCCCATGCTCGTGCCAGGGATGACAAACAGCGGCACGACCAGCAGCCCCAGGATCGTCAGCCGCCAATCCATGACCAGCATGATGATCAGCGTGGCGATCACGGTGATCGAGTCGGTGATGATGCTGACCAGCGTTCCGCTAATGGCCGACTGCGCGCCCACCACGTCATTGTTCAGACGGCTCATCAGTTCGCCGGTCTTGGTATTGGTAAAAAAGCGCATAGACATGCGCTGCAAATGCGTGAAAAGCGCCACCCGCAGCTCGTAGATCACGCCCTCGCCGATAGAGGAATTCAGGTAGCGCTGTAAGATCGAGATCACGCCGTTCGCCAGCGGAATGGCGATAATGCCCAGCGCCAGCATATCCAGCAGGCTAACGTTATGCTGCGGCAGCGCCTCGTCAATCAGGCGTCGAAAAAGCTGCGGCGTAACCAGTCCCAGCAGCGACGAAACCAGGATCGTCACCAGTACCACCGCGATCTTGAACCGGTATGGCCTGGCATAGCCCAGCACACGGCGGATCAGCCGCCAGCTAATCTTTGGCTTCTGGTCGCCTGAGCCAATTGTCCTCCACCACGATCCATACATAGGGCTATCTCCCCCTGCACACAGTCACTATAAAAACTGAAGTTATACTATTTTAGCGCGCTTTGTCGTCAGAAACCAGCAATTTTAGCGGGAGCGTCAGGCTCAGACACGACAATTCGTGTTTTTGCCTTGAAAATTTCTTAAGGCGCTGCTTTCGTCGGGCAGTGAATGGCAGGACAGTAGGACAAATCGGTGTTTGACACATCATCCTGAGCGTGCTAAAGTCGCCTCATTATTTCGTCCGAGTTCAATGGAGAGGAAAGACATGAATCGTCGCATAGTTGTACCGGCCTTTATTACCGGTCTGGCGCTATGCCTTGCCATTGTTGCACTCCCCGTAGAAGGCGCTCAGAGCGGAGTCGCCCAGCAGGCTACCCCCACAAACGGGGCAGTCGACCCTTGCAATCCCAAGCCGCCCGTACCAGGCACCGTAACCGCCAGTGTACCACTGGCCGTGAACACCAAAGCCGTTGACGGCGCGCCGGCAGTTGCCTATATGCTATTTGGCGACCAGGTCAACGTTATTGGCAAGACCTCCAATGGGTTCTGGGCGTTGGTGCAAACCAATGCAGGGCCAATTGGCTGGGCGCAATCGCCGTATATCGTTGTCGATCCCAAACAGTGGGCTAAAGTTCCGGTCGTAGATGGCACCGTTGACGTAGTACAGCCTGTCGCAACCGCGGCTCCCACCGGCGAAGCCACAGCCGCTGCGACACAACCCGCAGTGAAGTGTCCGGTCATTACGGGCACTGTTTCGGGAACGATTGTCGCTCTCAAGACGAAGCCCGATACAAAGTCCGACGACCTGGGCGTCAACGTCCGTCAGGATGAAATTGTGACTGTTCTGGCCTTCAACGGCCCGGCGACCTGGTTCAAGGTCAAGACCAAGAATGGTGACATCGGCTGGCTTTTCAACGCTTACCTGATCGTACCTCAGGCCCAGCGCTCCTCTATCCCGCACGACTACTCGACCGCCGAGATCGTTCCCACGCCTACAAGCTGAGGCAAACTCACGCCTCGATCTCCTTTCCAAATTTATGGCGAGGGGAAGACAAATTCTAGCATTTGAATGAGTTTAAGCGGGCCGACCACTGTGTCGGCCCGCTGTTTTGTACTATAATTAGCGCCGCGCCTTCTTTATATGCTTAAAGAGCGGTTTAGTAGCCACTCACGGCAGGAACAGTCACGTAATGTCAGAGGCAAACCCACCCAACCGTCCCATTTCATACTTTACTCCGGGTCAGCACATTGGCAAGTACGTTGTGAAGCGCCTGCTGGGTCGTGGCGGCGTGGCCGAGGTGTATCGCGCGCTCAATCCTGACCTGGATCAGGACGTGGCGATCAAAGTGCTCTTTCCGCAGGTGCTCGATTCGCCGTCGGCGGTGGCCCAGTTCAAGCGGGAAGCACAGTCCGTCGCCACCCTGAGACATCCCAACATCGTGCGGGTCTTTGATTTCCATGCTGGCGAGCCGGTGTCGTTCATGGTCATGGAACTGATCGAGGGGCCGACGCTGTTCCGCGTTCTGCGCAACTATCCAGATGGAATGCCTCAAGACCTGGCGATCTACATCTTCTCGCAACTGGCCGACGCCGTGGCCTATGCGCACGACCAGGGCATTATTCATCGCGACATTAAACCCGGCAACGTGCTGCTAGTAGACTCGGCGCGTCCGATCCTGACCGACTTTGGGCTGGCCCGTGCCGTGGGCAGTTCGCAGATCAGCGCGGGCGGCAGTAACGCAGGGACGCCCTCCTACATGTCCCCGGAGATGGCGTCGGGGGGCGAGATTTACCCCGCCAGCGACATTTACTCCCTGGGGCTGGTGCTGTATGAGATGATCACAGGCAGGCTGCCTTTCCGGGGCGACACTGTCGCCAGTATTCTCATGCAACACATTCAGGCTGACCCGCCGCCGCCCAGCACCTTTGTCCCTGGCCTGGCGCCTGGCATCGAAGCGGTCATCATGCGGGCATTGGAAAAGAATCCTGCCAGCCGTTACCGTTCCGCCCGCGACATGGTGCGCGAACTGACCGAAGGCCGGGAGCGTCCACTGTTTGCCACCGTACAACTCCCCGACAGTATCATGGACGTTACGCGGTCACCTGACCTGACTCGGCGCGATACGATGTCTTCACGCGCCTCGCTGGCCCTCTCGCAGACCGTGAGCACGATG
>DATGFK010000055.1:0-4986 GCA_035309185.1 Aggregatilineales bacterium | reverse complement strand
AAGCCATCCGTTTTTCAAACGGCGGGCTGCGCCATGTTAAAGCGTTGGGCCTGCTGGTGGAAGGTAAAGCGCAGGTCTCGATGAACCTGACCAATTTCACCCGCACGCCAATTTTCCGGGCCGTGGAGCTGATCCGGCGCGAGGCACAGCGCTACGGAGTCGGGATCGCCTATACCGAACTGGTCGGGCTGGCCCCGGAGGATTCGCTGATTGATGCAGCGCGCTGGTATCTCCAGCTCGATGCTTTTCAGAGCGACCAACTCCTTGAGCGCCGTTTACAAAGTATCCCTGAACCTGGCCCCAGCCTGGCAGAACCGCCCGTTCCAGAAGGTTCCACTTCACTCGGCCCGGTTATTGGCGCCGCACAGCAAACGCTGAGCGTTTACCTGGACGACGTCGCCTCGGCCACTCCGACTCCCGGCGGCGGTGCGGTTGCCGCCCTGGCAGGCGCCCTCGGCGCAGCGTTGGCGGCAATGGTGGCGCGGCTGACGATAGGCAAGAAGAAATACGCTGCTGCCGAAGCGCAAATGAGCGCAGCAATCGCGAACGCCGATAACCTTCGCCAGCATCTTCTCATGGCAATGGACGAGGACGTGGCGGCTTTTAATGCGGTGATGGCAGCCAATAAACTCGACAAGAGCGATCCAGAGCGCACTACGGCGATTCAAACGGCCCTGCTGCGCGCGACAGAGACTCCACTTCAGGTCATCAAACTGGCCCTGGATGTGTTGAAAATTGCCCGGACGGTTGCCGATGCAGGTAACACCAACGCGGCGACGGATGCGGGTGTGGCGGCACATGTCGCTCTGGCGGCAGTAGAGGGCGCTGCCCTGAATGTGCTCGTCAATGTCGCTGGCCTGATAGACTCGACGCAGGCCGGACGTTTGCGCGATGAGACTGAGCGTCTGGTACAGGAGGCGCGTGCCTTGAGCGCTGACAGCGTTTCGCTGGCGCGTACACGTGCCGGATTGCACTGACCTGAGTTTTACAAGTTTGTCGCTAGATTTCCTGCCAGATATGTTTGCCTTCGATGAGCGCGGCTACCTGCTGTGGGAATAGCACAAAGTCGAGCGGTTTGCTGATGTAACCGGCAAAGCCTTTGGCTTTTGCTTTAGGGAGCGCCACCGAGGCATCGGTGGCAGACACGGCAGCGATGGGCACCGTTTGGAAATCCGGTTGGGCGCGGATCGCATCGTATATATCGAAACCCGAAACGCCATCGGGGAAATTCAAATCCAGTAAGATCAAATCAACTGGAATAAACAATTGCAGGTGAAGCACTGTATCCTGGCCCCAGCGTTCGTAAGAGATGCGTGCCTCGTATTTTTCTAACATTAGCTGCATCATGTTGAGGTTTCTTAGATTGTCTTCGATGAGGAAAATACGTTTGTTCGATAGGAGCATGATCTATCAGCCTCGATCTCAACCTGAAGCGCTTCAAAACCATACTACAGTACCGCTTAATGCGCCAATCCTTTGCTATATTGTACGATCAGGGAGAGGCGATGGATTTGTTTCCGCGATGCGGACTGCCGCAAGCGACAGTCCCACGTACATCCAGAACATCATCGCTGCGCCGATAAACTCGATGTTGAAATAATAGTGATCAAAAATGCCACTGACCAACGCGCCGACAATGCCCGCAGTGAAGCCAAGCCACAGGTTAAACAGGCCGGGTGATGCGTTCAGCCGACGCCAGCGCACCAGCCCATAGCGAAATACCTCGCCAATCGTGACCAGGAATAGCGCCAGGCCCACCAGCCCGGTTGCCCCCGCGATCTTCAGATACAACATCGAAACGCCCAGGTAAACATCTTTGTCAGGCGTTCCAGCAAACCCAACGCCTATAACCGGGTAGCGCCCGATCAGCGTCAGCGCATCCTTGATCTCGCCAAATCGCATCTGCGTGGACAGGTCTTCACCCGTGACACCCTGGACGAAATGGTCAATATAGGCCTGGGTAAACGGTAGAGCGAGCAGGAGAGCCGTTCCCAGGATAATCAATGCCATCAACCAGCGGTAGCGGAGCGCGCTGACGAATAGCACGACGGCGGCCAGTGCCACCACTGCGCCGCGCGAGATGGTGGCGACCAACGCTGCACAGAGGATCGCGAAAGCCAGCACGACCAGCCAGCGCCGTCCAGTCACCGGCTGCGGGGCAAGAACCTGCACACCGGTCAGCGCGGCGACCATCATCAGGAAACCGCCATAGGCATTCGGATCGACCCATGTGCCAACGGCCCGTTCGGCCATTGTGGGATCGTCCTGGATGTAGCGGATCACGCCACCATTCGGATAACCAAAGCGGCTTAGGGCCAGCAAAATTCGCTCGGCGGTATCAGGGTTGATAACGTACAGCGCCAGGCCAATAAGTGCTTCCGTAACGCCCACCACAATGAAAATCAGCGTGATGCGCCGCAGGAATCCCTCGTCGCGAGCGACATCGGGCAGAATCAGCGCCAGCGACACAGCCAGCATCAGTTCCACAAATTCGCGTAGAATTGCGGGTGTGAGTGCGGCATTCCCCAACCCCGCCACGAAGCAAAAAATACAGTAGCCAATAAAGACGAGGATCAAGACATGGCCCGGCACGGTACGCAGTCCGCTGCGCTTGCCAGTCATCCACTGGAACAGGTAGACCAGGATAAAGGCGCCCATTGCGCAGTCAATCACCGTCGGCACCAGCGCGACCTTCACCGGCAGCGTGGCAAATGGCAGCAGGCCGACAGCCCCAATGGTCGCGTACAGTGCGGCAGTCAGATCGGTCAGCATGTAGAGGCCAATCGCTGTACCCGCAACCGCCCCTATCGCCAGGGCTGGCCCTCCAGCAGCCAGCAGTAAACCCAGCAGTGCCGCTCCCGCCCCGATGGCGAGACCCACCAGGATAGCCGTCAGGCGGCGATCAACGATCAGCCGGTATTGGATGTCTTGTACGGAAGGAAATTGCAAGGCCAGACAGCGCTCCTAAAACGACAACGATTAGCGTCAACACCGAGATCAGGCTGCCCATCAAGTAGGTGACGGGGCGAAAATCCAATTGTACCGTATGATCGCCTGCGGGAGTGGCTATAGCCATCAGGGCGGTGTCGGCGCGGAGGATTGCCGTGGGTTGACCGTCAACAGTGGCCTGCCAGCCGGGGTAATCCAGTTGCGATAGAGCCAGCAGCGCCGGGGCCGACGAGTGAGTCTGCACCGTGATCGATTCGGGTTTGAAGGATGCAACAATAACCTGCCCGTCGTCCGGTGGCGTGGCAGGCAATGCCAGGCCAGGATCAGCCGCCAGTAACACTGTATGGCGGGCGTCGAAACCGGGATCGCTGAAGTAACCAAGCGCCTGATCGTCGTTTGGCTCGACCCATATGCGATAGACCAGTCGCGCAAAGGGCCGAGGATCGTTAAGCCGGTGCAGGTTGATGGGGTTATGTGGCCCGTTATCCTGCTTCCCGACGATTGTGCTGGCAACGGGGAGTTCGACGTTTTCCGTCGGGACGTAGCGGACAGCCAGGGCTTCCCAGGCTTTAGCCGGGGGCAGTTTTAGCAGGCGATCCAGGCTGACGAGCCGCAGCGGGCTGATTCCCTGGATGTCCTGGATGCCATACAATGTGCCATAGTTCTCACTGAGCAGCGCAGTGCCATCTACTCGGTACACGCCATCCGTGTCCTTCTGAATCTGTGTGACGAGTGGAGGCGTTATCAGGCGGCTATCGCCTGGTCGAGTCTCGACGTTTGGGCTGCTGCGCCCAAAACTGAATAGCTCAACGACGATCAAACCCACGATTGCCGCCGCGCGGAAGCGGGTAGACTGCTGAAAAGCTGTCGTCAATACGAGCGCGGCCAGCACCGACATGAACAAGCTGAAGGCCAGCCAGCCCAGGCGTTCGGTTCCACTCGCAGGCGCAATCAACGTGTTAAAGTACAGGCCCGCGGTAAAGACTGCCGCCAGCGCGACGAGTGTCCATGGTACCAAGCGGAAGCGTCGCGGCGGGATTTCACCCGGACGCAACAGTGCCACGGTTCCCTGCCCAACCAGGATGGCAGCGACGACGGCGATCAGATAAGCGCTGCGCTCTTGTTCACGGAACAGGTTGAAACCCGGCACGAGATTATAGAAGGCGTCGTAAAAGATCGTGCCGTGCCCGAAACTCAGGCCAAGCGACACTCCGGCAACCACCAGCCACAATCCCCAGCCTGGCACGCGCCGCCAGATCGCATAGATGGCGAGTCCGAATCCGGCAATGCCGAAATAAAGCGGAGACCATAAACTCAGAAAGCCGGGAAAGATAACCTGGAATACGTCGTAGAGTGGGAACCCGTTGCCCATCGCGTCAAAGGTGAGCTGCGTACGCGCCGTCAGGCGGGTATATTCCAAGCCGGGCAACAATTGCACTGCGGCCAGTCCTCCGCCAACCAGGCCAAAGACTGCCGCGCCTAGCACGAAGATTCGCCAGGATCGCCGCTGCATGAACACCCGATAGCCGAGATAGGCCAACGACACGTAGATAAAGAACAGCGTTGTCTGAGGATGCCCCGCCAGAAAAGACAGTCCCAGGGCAACACCAGCCAGGCCGAACCAATGCCAGCCGACTCGCTCATGTCGTGTGCTTTCGTGCAAGCCAAGTAATGCCAGGGGCAACCAGATTCCAGCTTCCATAACCGCCAGTTGCAACTGTGGATAACTGGTCATGTAGCCGCCGTAAGCAAACGTAATTCCCCCTGCCAGACTGCCGATTACGCTGTAGGGCTGGGCGAGAGTCAGGCGTCGCACCAGCGCATACATCAACAGCGAGGCCAGCAGCGTATGCAGGATCATCTCTTTTTGCAGCGCGTCGTACACACGCTGCGGAGTCGATCCGCCAGTCGCGTTCAATACGGCAACTGTCAGCAGGCGTGGCGGATAAAGCACTGCCGATTGCGTATCGGCCAGGAATGGGTGTCCGGCATAATTATAGGGATTCCAAAGTGGCACTTCGCCCTGTGCTAGCCGCT
>DATGFK010000054.1:0-3258 GCA_035309185.1 Aggregatilineales bacterium | reverse complement strand
CGAGCGAATCGGGACGATTGCTGCGACTCAATGCTCACCCCACTCAGACATAAATACAATTATTGCAGCTTGCGAATTGGACGCCGGGTTGATCCGTCCCATACCTTACAACTGCGGATAAGAATTGAGAACTGCGGCGATCTTACCAGCCAGGGGCATCCCTGACGAAAAGAGTCACCGCAGTTAAGGAGGGTTATGCAGTAGAGCCGCAGCATAAATCCAGGCTACAGCCCTACAAAGACAGGTCAATTATTGTTGTCCGTTCTCGAAGTAGGCGAAGTACCACCCTCCGCTTACATCCTCCGAGTCATAGACCGTATATTGAGGCGGATGGCAAGCGCCCGGTGAACTGGCTGTCGTGTAAATATAACCTTCACCGGTTGCCGGGACGTTATCGGGCTTTGAAAGCTCAACCACATACAGGTAGAAAGCTGTGCCGCATTTGCCGTACAGCACTTCCTTCGTGTTGTTGTCCTGTGTCAGCCCTGCATCTGCGGGCGGGATGCTCTTGGCATCGTTCGGGGCGAGCTGGCTTTCCCAGGTCGAGATACGCTGATCAAAGGCCTGATGCAGCTCGGTCAGGTCTTTGGCAGTCTGGGTTTGCACAGGCCCTGCTTCATCTGCGATGGTCTTTCCGCCAAACGCACTGCCTGTACTGGAAGTGTCGCCGGAAGTGTTGTAGTTGTTGTTACTGCCGTAGCCATAGCCGCTGTTGTAGCCACTATCGTTGAAGCCCCGAAATGCGCTGAACCCGCCGGAGAAGGTCGCGCATAGGCAGCCCAGGCCGATGATCAGCATGATCAGACAACCAATTCCGGCCAGTCCACCGCCCATGCCGTAGCCGTAGCCTGGATAGCCGCCCCAGCCAAACATCCGGGGGACGAACACCCACGGCCAGAAGCCCCAGCCATACCAGCGTCCGCCCCAGCCTCCCCAACCACCGAAACGCGGCCCCCAGGGGCCGCGTGGTCGCCAACCACCACCACCCCAACCGCCGCCGCCCCAGCCACCGCCGGGACGCATCCCGCCTCCACCAAAGCCGCCGCCGCCACGCATTCCCCCGCCAAAACCACCGCCGCCGCGCATTCCTCCGCCGAAACCACCACCGCCGCCAAGTGGTCCACCACCATGTCTACCGGGCATACCCTATACTCCTCAAGTTGAGTCTCTTTGACACAATCATATATCCTCAATACGTATTTTTAATGGAAAAGGTTCAGCGTTGGCATAGTGCTGTAGTGGGATGGCTCAGATGATTTAGCGATGCGCCCACAGGCTTGGGTCTAGCAGCCCGGCGAGGCCCAGCAAAACTCCCACCGAGACGCCGCCCACGACGATCCCGGCCACCACCTGCGACAGGGTATGACGATGCAACCGGAGGCGCGCCAACGCTACAATTACAATCAGCGGAGCCAGTAACAGGGCAATACTGGCGTTGAACATCAGCGCAATGGTCGCCAACGCTGCACTGATACACATCGTGTGGACGCTGATCTGCCACATCGTCGTGATGAGCGCCATCAAAATAAGCTGTACCAGGCTGGAGATCATGAATACCCGCATCCAGACCGAAGCCCCGATGGCACTGAACAGCAGTATCGCCAAAATCCCGCTGGCAATGGCGACAAAAAAGGGTCGGATACGTTCTTCGCGGAGCGGCATGTGCATGTCAGTAATATTGCCCCGCCGCACCTGGATCAAGATGTAGAGCGTAGGGATGACCGACAGCAGCGTGATGTAAATCAGCGCCCAGGTTATCGCTTCCCCGGCGGAATTCGCGTCCCGCCCGGCGATGACAAAGGCCATGATCGCCCAAACTACCGGCGGACTGATAACGTCCGAGATAAATTCAGCCCAGTTTGAATAGAAATGGGGCTTGTTGCTGCTCGCGGTCATGGACGGGGGTCCCATTCGTTAAAGAGAACCGATCAACATAACCAGCGCAAAGAGCAGGAACAGGAGCTTGGAAAGCCGCAGTACGACTTTCACGTCTGCATAATCCACATCGGGCACCCGCGAGAGACGTACCAGGAAAAACAGAGTCAGCGGGTAGATAATGACCAGTACGCCAGCCAGATACCAGCCATTCAGGGGCCAAACGAGCCGCAGCAGCGGCAACGATAGCAGACAAATGACTAACATGATCTGGCTGATGCGAGTTGCCGTTCGAGGCCCGTACCTCGTCGTGAGGTTTTCCACCCCATTGGCCCGGTCTCCGTCGGCATCGGGGATCGTTTTGAGTATTTCGCGCGCGGCGAAAGCACAAAAGGTCATGGGCACTGTGAAAAGGGTAGGGATGAGATGGCCTTCCGCAAGGCCGCCAAATGGGATCAGCACCGCGCCCAGGGACGCGATCAGTAAGTGGCCGACGAGAAAACGTTTCTTGAGTGTAAGCGAATACAATAATAGACCCGCTGCAATCGCCAGACCCAGCAAAGCAGTTGCAGGACTGATCGTCAGGCCAAGAATGAGTCCGAGCAGCGTGTAAAGCGCATACATTATCCAGGCCAGAGTCACCGACAGGCGGCCTGCCGCCAACGGACGATCCGGTCGGTTGATGCGATCAATGGGCAAATCCTGAATGTCGTTGACGATGAAGCCACCGTTGGAAATGCATAACGTTGCCAGTACCGCTGCCAGGCAGATGCCAGGGACAATGGCTTCGTGGGCATACCGCGCAGTGACCAGGAAGCCGATTCCGACCCCTGCCGCCGAGCCAACGCCGTTAAAAATGTGCGACAGGGCTGCTACGTCAGTCGCCCAGGCCAGAATTCCCTTGCGCGACGCCGATACCGGCACCTGTACCGAGTCTGTCAATCCCACAAAATCCTCATGACACCGGTGAAATCGGCCACCTGTGGATGGCAGTAGCCTATTGTCGCCTAAAATTTGCCCGCTGTCGAATAGTCATGGCGGGATTCAGGCTTGATTGCCGCGATAGGATGCCCATGCTATACTTCCGCTGCTTTAGGAGCTGACATGAGCCTTGATCTAGGTCAAATAATCCTGTATATTGCGACGGCTGCGGGAGCCATTATCGGGTCGCTGTGGCTGGGAATCGTATTGTGGACGTACCGCGACGCGCACGCCCGCTCCCGCGATATGCTCGCGGTGGCGGCGGCGACCTTGATGGTCGCCATTTTGAGCATCTTTGGCCTGATAATCTATCTGATGTTGCGGCCTCGTGAAACCCTGGCCGAAGCCTATGAGCGATCGCTGGAAGAAGAGGCTTTGCTCCAGGGAATTGAGGAAAAACCT
>DATGFK010000053.1:0-7676 GCA_035309185.1 Aggregatilineales bacterium | reverse complement strand
GATGCCCTCCGGTTCTTGCAATGCCGGGCTGACGGGTTCGACTTTGCCGCCAGAAGCCACACGCATCACGCGATGCAAAGTCAGATCGCTGAAATAGATCGTGTCGTCGGGCGCGACGGCAACGTCGTCCGGATTGCCCGCATTCTGCGCGACAATAGTTAATGTGCCACTTGTAGCGTAAGGCGTACCCGCAGCCGTCATCGCTGCCGGACTGATCGCCAGCACGGCGAACAGAGACCCGAACGGCGCAAGGCGAAAGATCCAATTTGTAAGTTTCATCGGGGAACTACTGGCAACCTCATTGACCTACCGCCAACTATTCTAACGCGCCGTGGTGGATCGAGGAACTCTATCATCGCTGACTCATTCTCTCAGCAGAGTGCGAGGCATGGAATCAATTGAAGTCACGGGTCACTTGCCCCTCGCCTGGCAATGAGCGAGGGGCAGAAAATACCGGGACTATCTACTGAGTCAGTTACTGAGGCGACAACGTGTTCGTCGTGCCGGTAGAATCCGTAACCTGGTCTACAACCCAACCTTCGCGGCTGTCCGAGACGGTAATCACCTTCCACCAGCGCAGACCATCTACGACCTGTGGCCCGGCTTCGACAGTCACCACAGTGCCAGGGTTCAAGATGCCCAGGACGTCGGCGTTGGTTCCAGGGGTGCGGCGCAAGTTCAACGTTTTGCCCTGCGAAGTGATCACTACTGCCTTCCCGCCAATAACAAGGTTTGGCGGGGTTACATTTCCTGAAGGCTGCGGCGCACTGTTGTTCGGGACTCCGCCCGAAGCGGGTACTGCCGTGAACGATCCCTTTGCAAAGGCTGGACGTCCGCCGGGTGCCAGGTCTACCGGGGTTCCGCCGTTCCAGGGGATGTATACGAGTGAAGTCTTCGGGATTGCCGCGTTAATGGCGTCCTGGTTGCCGTTGGCGTTAATCGCGTTGGCGAGGTCGGTCATGGCAGGAACAAAACTGACCAGGACTCCAGAATTATCAGGAACGGCGGCAATTACGCCAATGGCAAATCCGTTCCGCTGCAACAATTGAGTGGCCTGGCCTCCAGCGGCGGGCATCCGCCATAGAGTCGTGGTGTAAGACGGCGCGTTACCCAACCAGCCCGCCCCATTGTATTTCTGGAAGAACGGACTGGAGGCATTGGCCGAAACGCTCGTACCGGGAACCTGTTTGCTGTACAGAATCGTGCTGCCGTCAGCGCTCCAGGCGAACTGGTCAATGGTCGTATCGCTCGACAGCGGCGTTGTTGCTCCCGTGGCGAGATCAATGAAGATCGCGCCAAGCGAGTGATTTTGCTTGTCGAAGCGAACAGCAGCGGCACGGCTGCGATCTGGGGAAATTGCCACGCGCCCTGCATCCGCGACCTGCCAAATCACTTTGCCCGTGCTATCACGCAGGGCGAGGCCCATTCCGACACAGTTCATGGTGTAGACAAAGCCCTTATTTGTCCAGACCACCTGGTAGGGATTGCCCGCATAGCCTGCCTCCTGATAATACAGGACAAGTGAAGGGCTGAAGCCGCCTCCACCGCAACCGCCACCGAAGCTGATCGTACCGGCATATTGTGGGGAACTGGCGGAACCGTTGGCGGCAATGCTAACCGCCTGACCCTGCCATAATGTACCAGTTGGATCGGAGGGATCGGGCTGGCCGGTTGCTACAAAATAAGCCAGTTTGCTACTGTCGGATGACCAGGCAGGCGCTCCGGCAACTTTTTGGACAATCGTAACAGGCGCGTTGCCAGAGGCCGCCACAAACAAGGTCTGGCCTGACATAAAGGCCAGCTTGGTTCCATCCGGCGACCAGGTCAGGTTGGAGTAGAGCTTCGAGGTCTGCACGTAGACCTGGTCGGGCGTGCTGGTGATTGCCGAATCGGTTGTAATCGGTACAGCAATTGCATTCCCGATCTGGGCCAGGGTAACATTGCCGTCGGCGCCCACAAAGGCAAACGGATTATTAAAGCTCTGGCTGGCGACTGGCCCACTGGGCGCTGGCGTCGGCGATGCCGCGCTGGCTGGCGCGCTGTTTGAATTACACAGGAACAAAACTGAGCCATCGTTATTGGCACGATAATCGTAGTCAGTTCCGCCTGCGCGCGGATAGGTGATAATGATCTTATAGCCGGTGATGCGGCTCTGAGCGTAGCTCTTGCCGGGCTGAGGGCAGCCCAGGCTGGTGTCGGTAAAAACATCCACTTCATAGGACCAATTGGTGTCACCGCCACGGACAATTGATTTGCCGAGCCGGGTACTCAGGTCTTTGTAGGCAGCATCTATGATCGGTAAGGGGGCGGCTTGTAGGGCAAAGCTGACGTAGGTTGGAGAGGACAGGACTAGGAGCAATGCAGCAACGGACAATATGAATGTGGCAATCTGCCGTTTCAGCGTCATGATCCGATATTCCTTTTCGTGGAAGGCGGCGAAAGTAGTTCAATTACCCGTGAGAACGTTGATGGCGTTGTTAGTGCAACACAACCGTTCCAGTTGCGAACAGGAGCGCCACACTTAGAACCGTCACAGCTAGGAACAGGATGATCGAGAGGATCATTCGTTCACCGGCTGCCAGGCCGAAGATTCGCCCTTCGCTGACTTCGCGGGCGGACACTTCCCTGACGCCAAAGTCTGTCTCAAACTCATCATCGTTCACACTGTTGCGCAGATCGTTAAAATCTGACATCTGTCATCCCCTTCTAACTTCTGGTCTTCCTCGATTTTAGTCGCAATTTTGACTTCGTAGTGGTCTGCAAAATTTTTTCTTTGTCTTCCGTCCAGACTACTTCGATTTGACCAGTTTGGCAACCCGTTGATATGAGTCCAACTTTCTCGATGTCTATTCCGACAATTGTTCATCAGGCGTAGAGGATTGGGTTGGTTCTGGTACCTCTAGCGGCTCCTCTACGGCGAATTCACGCCGAAGGGTCGGCGACAGTTCGTCGCTGGGCAGATTCGGCTCTGGCACATTAACAGCCACAGCCGGTGGACGTAGCGCCTGCCAGTCCGCCGTCGCCACGGTAATTTCTGCACACAATGAGATGAGGCAGCCCACGAAAAACATCCACAGCATCAAACCCATCACGGCAGCCACTGATCCATAAGTGGCGCCGAGATTTGCAACAGAGGCGATGTACCAATCAAAAACACCTCTGCCGACTTCCCACAGGATAGCGCCAAGCAGCGCGCCGAGAAAAACACTGCGCCAACTAACTTTCCGGCGAGGCACGAAACGAAACAACATCGTAAACAGCGCCGCATTGATAATCAGCAGCGCCAGGACCGCTTCCAGGCCGAAGGCAGGCGTGCGCACAAAAGTCGGCTGCTTGCGGAGCAGGGCGATCAGGGCTGCCAGGCTGGTCGAAACGGTCATCAGAATGCCGAACGTGATCATCATGATCAGTCCGATCAGCGTTTGTACCAGCCAGGGGCGACCGCGTTCATCGCGGAAGATGCGGCTCATGGTTTTCTGGATATTGGTAAAAAGCCGTATCGAGCCGAATATCAGGCCAAGCGCAGTGATCAGGCTGAATGCGTGCTGATTGGGCGGCAGGTTGTCGAGCGCATCCTGGATCACTGAACTCCCTACCTGGGGCAGCATCTGGTCGGCAATGGATAGAATCTGCGCCCTGCCCGACCAGTGTCCCTGGTTGGACGTTGCAACGATCAACAGCAACACGAAGAACGGAAACATCGAAAACATTGCCCAGTAGGCAAACCCGGCGGCTTCCTGCTGTCCTTTGGTGGCAAAGTTCTTCAAAGCCTGCGCAAAGTACAGCGCGTAGTTGCGGCTGATGCGATTGATCCATAGCCAGAAGCGCTGCGCCCGGTTCCTGGGTATTTCCCGGAAACGCAAAAGTTGATCGAGGGATTGTTTAAGGTTTGCCATGACTTACCGTTATCCGGAACGCTTCCATTGCCTGTTGACCAGCCGGAAAATGATCGTCGCAGGCTGGCCGTTGGCTGTGACCTTCACCGATGCCTGCGCCACCCCATCCTGCCCGGTACTGATAGAAACAGCCTGAACCTGGGGCGTGGCCTGTGTCGTGTTGATCATGCGCTGGCGCATCTGCGCCAGCGCAGTCGGGTTCGCGGAGTCCCATAGGGCCTGGAAGCCGTTAATGTCATTGTTTTGAAGCAGCGTTTTCTCGATGTCCAGCCGCCACTGGAAAAAGGTTCGCCAGTCCAGGGCCAGCGATTCAATTGGTTGCTTGAGCGCTGTGCCGAGTATGCCGATGTCCGATGTCGGAGTCAGAGCGTGGACGACTGCGCTTAAACCTGCGCTGCCGTAATGATCGTTGAGGCTTTGGGCAAAGCTGTCGTTCGGATCGCCTCGGCCCGTAAAGGCGGAGGCCAGCCACTCGACAATCATCTGCCGGAGCCAGGCCGCGTCAGCCGTCTGGGTGGGTATAAGCTTGTTGGATGCAACAGAAAATTCATGGTCGGCCAGCGCCTTCGCAACCGCATCTTCGAGCGTCGGACTGATGACTACATCGGCAGATGCGCGATCACCCACGGACAGGGGCGACGGCACGATCAGCGTTTCGGGCTGTGAGGGTTCCCAATCAGGCTGGTCGCGCTGGTTAGGCAGGATTTCAACGGTCAGAACTGGCACTTTGGAGCAGCCCAGAGTTGCGCAGCCCGTCGGCCACCAGCGCTGCACACGAGTCGCCAGCGCCTGGCCCAGTTCAGCATCTACCTGACTATAGTTGACAACCGTCGTGTCACTCTTCACACTTTCCGAGTTGCCCCAGAACGTGAAATCGGACGGCACATGCCGCCAGCCTTCCGGAAAGCGCCAGTAGAACCAGACCGTATGATATGGTTTGCTGTCAAGCGTTTCCAGAATCAGCGCTCGACCCCGCTGCCCGTCAACTTCGCTATTCAGAACGGTGCCGTCAATGACCAGGTTCGACTTTGTTTTCAGATCCTGATAGCGCTTAAAGCGCTGACCTTGCTCTTGGATCCAGATGTCATTGGCACTGCGCTGAATAGCGATGAACTGCGCATAATCGCCCAGGCGGAGCGTGGCGTCTTCGGCCTGTACGGTGCTCAGGAGTTCGCGCCGCAACTGATCGTCTACCGTATACAGCCGATTCCACACCACCCCGGCCAGGACACAGACCGCCAGGATGATACCGAGCGTGAAGAACAGCAATCGTAATCCCTGTTGCCTGCGGCGACGCTGCTGTTCGGGGTCTTCACCCGCTCGCTGATATGCTGTATCCGCCTCGACCTGCCAGTCGAGCTTTATTCCCAATTCCTAGAGTCCTCGCTTAGCGTGACCAGATTCGCCTGAACACGCCTGGATATTCGATGACAAGCCCATCCTCGTCTACGGTTATCTCGGCCTCAAATCCGGTTCCGAGACCCTCGTAACGATAGCGCCCTTGTCCTAAACAAGTATACCGCTGCCGGGCGGGATTTAGAGTCAGGGCGGGAACGTGGATCCAGGCAACAGCGATCTCGGCGGACTGGCCCGCTTCCATGAGCTTCAGGCGGCGGATAGGCAGCGTGTTGGTCAGCGGCGTCGCGGTGATATCCACGTCAATGCAGCCTTCCAGCACGTCAATGGCAATTCCCGCGCCCGTCGTCCAGTGGCCCGCACCATCACTTTTCAGGCTGATGCCCTTTTGATCGGACGTTTGCAACGTTAGCTCGCGGCAGGCCCATGATGAATCGCAGAACAACTGGTACTGCAAATCGAATGGTGAATCTTCCGTCAAGCCTATCAGCACACTGCGTACGCCAATACCCGCCTCATTCTGAAGCAATTGCGTGTGCTCAAGCCCAGGCCCATCCCAGGGCGTCCAGAAAACGTGTCTGGTCATCGTTTCAATCCTGATGTCGCATGACTGATGGCTCAAAAGTCGTCAATGATGTTCGCCGGTCAGCGTGACTTCCCCGGCGACAATTCGCTGCATTGTACCATCGTCGGCGCGCACCAGCAGCGCTCCATCCTCGTCAACGTCCACCGCTTGTCCACCGATCTCTCCCGCCGCGCTTTGAGCGACGATTCGCTTACCGAGCGTTTCCAGGCGTGTGCGCCAGGCATCCAGCAGCGATGAATCCATAGCTCGCGCGGCCCAGAAGTCAACACGGTGAAGGATTGCGTCCAGCAAGGCCAGCCTATCCACCGGCACTCGGACGCCTGTTTCGACGCTGATAGCCTGATCCTCCAAACCCGTTCCCGTGAAATCCACGCTCACATTGAGGCCAATGCCGACGATCACCGCGCTTAGCGCCTGTCCCTGCCAGATCGCTTCTGGAAGGATTCCCGCGACTTTGCGTCCTGCCAGTAACACATCATTGGGCCATTTGAGCGTGACCATTTGGGGCGGGCGCTTAATCTGCTCGCTCAAATTCTCCAGACCTTCGGCCACTGCTACCGCGCCAACCATCGTCAGGCGTCCTACGTTTTGCGGCGTGATTCGCGGGCGCAGGATGATGCTCATCAATAGTGCCGACCCTGGTGGTGCTGTCCACACGCGCCCGAATCGCCCGCGCCCGGCGATCTGTTCTTCGGTTAGCACCACCGCGCCCGTTGGAGCGCCGTTCAATGCCCAGTCCCGCGCGATATCGTTGGTACTGCCTACCTGCACGGCGAAACGAAAGGGGCGAGCGCCGAGCGCCTCACGGAGCCGTGCATCATCCAGCAATTTGTTAGATGCATCATTCGCCATACGGCGTCCAGATATTTTTGACCTGGGTTGCCTCGCGCAGGAATTCGTCGCCTTCAGCCTGGTTTGAGTCCAGCCAGGGCATGGCTTCGCCGTAGTTGACCCAGGTTCGCTTCATGTTCGCCGCCGAGGCCGCTTCGACCATTTTGCTACCCTCTGCCGGGCCAAAGTACCACATCGCATCCACGTCGTCGTGTTCAGCCAATACTTTCGCTAGTGCGTCCCGTTTGCCGGTCACGATGTTAACTACCCCGGAGGGCACATCCGACGTTTCAAGAACCTGATAAAAGTCGGTTGCACTTAAGGGATACATTTCTGAGGGAGTAATCACAATCGTGTTGCCCATTGCGACCGCCGGGGCCATCAATGAGACGAAGCCGAGAAGGGGGTATTCGTCTGGACAGGCGATCCCGATCACGCCAATCGGTTCAGGAATCGCCAACACCACGCCGCGCAGTGGTGTGGCGTGAACCAGTCCATCGTATTTGTCAGCCCAGGCAGCATAGGTGAACAAGCGCGAAATAGCAAGGGCGATCTCGTTGTGTGCATCCTCACTGCTGCGTCCGGTCATGGCAACGATGCGCGCGGCAAATTCATCGGCGCGCACGGACAGGTTCTCCGCGACGTAATAGAGTATTTGTGCGCGCGCGTGGCCGCTTGTGAAGCCCCAATTTTCCGCCGCGTGCGCCGCTTCGACGGCGTTGCGGATGTCCTTGCGATTCCCCTCTCCCACCTCGCCAAGTAGTTGTCCAGACGGATCTTTTACCGCCAGGCTGTAACCGGAATCAGGTCGTGCCTGCTTACCGCCGATGTACTGTTTGGGCGTGCGATTGATTGCAGGCGCCACTTTAGCGCCGCCGTTGGAGTTATTAGCAGTGTTTTGAAGCGTGGAAACAGGTCTTGGCGCTTCCGCGCCACCTTGATGCATAAGTTTGATATATTCGTAAAGGCCTTCTTTGCCGCCCTCTCGCCCGAAACCACTTTCCCGA
>DATGFK010000052.1:0-10666 GCA_035309185.1 Aggregatilineales bacterium | reverse complement strand
CCGATCTGTACAACAACAATTTCGGCACCTGGCTTGCCGACGGATTCAGCACCTTCAGTTACCAGATTTCCGATGCGGTTGCGGGCGTTTATGCTACGACGGATGATCCGGTCGTGGGCCACTTCGACTACAGCACGCCCTTCGGTACGGGTTACTCCGCGCCGAAGCCCATGTCGCCTGCAACGCCAGCCCCAACGCAGCCGACGGCTCCAAACTACGTGCCACCCTCGAACTGAGGCCGAAGGCAACCTTCGTAAGTTCTAGTAGCGGGGCGGGTCGTGTGACCCGCCCCTTTGATTCTCCCTGACAATGTCACAAAAATTGCGGATTTGTCATCGGTGACGCGAACGGAAATAACAAATAACTCCCAATTCTTTGTGAATTCCCATAAGGCGCTTGACTCGCCATGCAGTCAGTGCTAAAGTGACCGCGTACTGTTAAGTAGTGTCAAGGTTGTATGGACGACTATCCCAGTCCTATAGGTTGCCCGCAATCCTGGCGGAATGCTTACCTGGTCAAAACGGAGGGCACGGCCTCTGATTAGCCTCTTGAGCCACGCCGGTAGTTCGTAGGAACACTCCTCACCACTACCGACGCGACCGTCTTTCGCTGATCCGAAGCCCTCTGTCCCGTGACAGGGGGCTTTTTCTTGCCGGGTTAGGGCAGAAATATTCGGAACTGCAAGCGCAGAAAGGCGGTGTCTATTGAATGCCATTCGTCGTCGAATCATCTTTGCGCAGCGGCAGCCCAGTGGGGGGCCGTTGCTTGGCTCAGTTGATATATTAATTCTGTTGGCCCTGGCGGTTGCCGTCTATATTGGAGTCCGCCTCGCGGTGTCCGCGCCGCCAGCCCTCAACGGGCCTCAGATCAACCTTTCACCTCATGCCCTGCCCTATTATGCGCTCCTATCCACGGGACGCATGTTGGCGGCTTATATTCTCTCAATGCTGTTCTCGATCCTGTATGGGTATTTCGCGGCGACGAATCCCAAGGCCGAACAGATCATGCTGCCGATCCTGGATGTTCTCCAATCGGTTCCTATCCTGTCCTTTTTGCCGATTGTGCTGCTGGGTCTGGTGGCGATTTTGCCGCAGGGAATAGCAGTCGAGATCGCGGCAGTGATCCTGATCTTCACCAGCCAGGCCTGGAACATGACCTACAGCTTCTACCAGTCTATGAAGACACTGCCTACCGAGCTGCGCGAAGCCTCGGCGGTCTTCCGCTTCAACTGGTGGTGGCGCTTCCGCAAGATGCAACTGCCCTTTTCAGCAATCGGCTTATTGTGGAACAGCGTCATGTCCTGGGCGGGTGGCTGGTTCTTCCTGATGGCGGCAGAGACCTTCACTGTCGGCGACAAAGACTTCCGCTTGCCCGGACTGGGGTCGTATCTACAGAGAGCGGCCAGCGATAACAATACATCGGCCATATTATGGGGCATATTCGCTTTGGTGCTTGTTGTGGTCGTGCTCGATCAATTCGTGTGGCGACCCCTGCTGGCCTGGGCCGACAAGTTCAAACTGGAAATGGTTGAAAGCGACAACCCGCCGACGTCCTGGTTCCTGGAAGTGGTCCACCGTTCGCAACTGGCTAGCTGGCTGGGGAACGTTACGATCTGGCGGCTTCTCAAAGCCCTTGACGTGCAGCTCGGCGGGCCGCTGAAAAGTGGCATCGTCCTGGAAAATGAGGACGATGCAGCCCGCCCGAACTGGATACGGCGAGGATTGACTGTTGTGCTACTGGTTGTCGTCGCCTACGGCATCTGGCGCCTGGGGGCGCTCTTAATCACCGTGCCTGTGGATAACTACGTGCGCATTGGGGTTGGGGCCGCGTCCACGTTCTTGCGAGTCGCCGCCTCGCTGGTTATTGCCCTGATCTGGACGGTACCGCTGGGTGTAGCGATTGGATCGAACCCGCGACTGGCAACGATTCTTCAGCCCGTCGTGCAGATCGTGGCGTCAATCCCTGCCACAGCGCTTTTCCCGGTCATCTTGCTGGCGCTCGTGACCCTGCCCGGTGGCCTGAACGTTGCGGCCATTCTCCTGATGCTGCTTGGCACACAGTGGTATATCCTGTTCAACGTGATCGCAGGTACTACGGCCATTCCGCAGGATTTGCGCTACACGACGGATCTCCTGCGCTTTAGCAAGGTCAATCGCTGGCGCAAGTTGATCCTTCCAGCGTTATTCCCCTACCTGGTCACGGGCCTGATCACCGCAGGCGGTGGGGCCTGGAATGCCAGTATTGTCGCGGAATACACGACCTTCAACGCGAAAACCTACAACGTCACGGGCCTCGGCTCACTGATCAGTGAGGCAACTGCAAAAGGCGACTACGCCCTGCTGGCTGCGTCTACGCTCACGATGATCACCATTGTCATTTGTCTGAATCGCTTCTTCTGGCGAAGGTTGTATCGGTTGGCTGAAGAAAAATACCGGATGGAGTAAAAGAGGGGTACGAAAGATGGCGTACATCGGCGGAAAATCGCTCGGAATGGAGCTGGTTCGGCTCAACAACGTCGGCAAGACCTTTGGGCGCGGCAAGAAGCGCGTGGAAGCGCTGCGTGGCATTAACCTGACCATCCGGGAAGGTGAATTTGTAGCGCTGCTAGGCGCGTCAGGCTGCGGAAAGTCTACCTTGCTTCGAATCATTGCCGGTTTGACCGGCGTCACCGACGGCGAAATGTTATATCGGGGTAAGCCGCTGCAAGGCGTCAACCCGCACACGACGATTGTCTTCCAGGCCTTCGCACTGTATCCGTGGCTCACAGTGCAGGAGAATGTCGAGGCGGCTCTGGAACCCTTGGGCGTGGCGGCGAAAGAGCGCGAGGATCGCTCGGTGCGCCTGCTGGATCGCGTGGGGTTGGGTGGATTCGAGGCTGCCTATCCCCGTGAGCTTTCGGGTGGGATGCGCCAGAAGGTCGGCTTCGCGCGCGCTATGGCAGTCGAACCGGAACTGCTATGCCTTGATGAGCCTTTTTCGGCACTCGATGTGCTTTCTGCCGAAAGTCTGCGCGGCGAGTTGATGGAACTCTGGCAGACGGGCGCAATCCCCACCAAGGCGATCCTGATGGTCAGCCACAATATCGAGGAAGCAGTTTCGATGGCGGATCGGCTGATCGTCATGGACAAAGGGCCAGGCCACATCGTGCAGGAAGTTCCCGTGAACCTGCCGCATCCCCGCCATAAGAAAAACCCCGCCATCTTGAACCTGGTGGATCAGGTCTATGCCTTGATCACAGGCAAAACGCAGGACGAAGCGACGGAATTGGGCGGCAAAGACCCCGGCAGCGGCCAGGGAAATATGCGCGCGTTACCCTACGCGCAAATCAACCAGATTTCGGGTCTGGTTGAAGAAGTGTTCAATGAAGGCAAGAAGGTTGACGTCTATCAGATTGCGCCCCGGCTCGGACTGCCTCTCGACGAACTACTGCCAATCGTAGAAGCCCTCGAATTGCTGGGCATGGCAACCGTAGACGCTGGCGACCTGACGCTAACCAGCCTGGGCGTGGAGTTTGCAGAAGCCGACATTCAGCACCGCAAAGAAATGTTTGCCGATCAGATTCGGCGTATTCCCGTGATTAGCTGGATGGAACGGATGCTCAAAGGCGCTAAAGATGGCGACCTCGATAAGGACGTTTTCCTGACTGCAATGGCCCTCGACTACAATCCCGTGGAAGCGCCTCGCCAGTTTGAGACTGCTGTCAACTGGGGGCGCTATGCCGAGGTCTTCAGTTTTGACGAGGACAGTGATCGTTTGTTTCTCGAAAAGGAGATCGAAGAACGGCTCCGCCACGGAGAAGCCGATCCGACCTTGCATTCGATTGATTGAGGGGCGTATCATTAGGGGACAACGTCGAAATGGCTTGCCCGAAGGGGCTGAAAAGCAATGTCTGACGATCCCCTCGATTACGAACGCATCCGGCAGCGCGTGGAGAAACGGGTAAAGAAACGGGCGGAGTTTATCCTTCACCTATCTATCTACGTGGCCGTCAACCTGATCTTGTGGCTGATTTTTTTGGTCGTCTTTGAGGGTTCATTGTTGATCATCCCGCTGCTGAGCACCCTCGTCTGGGGAGTCGGCCTGATTGCGCATGGAGTGGACACGTACCTCCAGACGGGCGCGCTCGACGCCATGCGGGATCGCGAGATGCGCCGGGAGATCGAGTGGGCGCGGACGCATCGTGGCATGAATGGTTCGGATGAAGCAGACGAGTATGAGAAGCCCAAGCGCGAAGGCGCCGTGCGCCTTTCCACCGACGGCGAACTGATCCAAGATGACGAAGATGAAGAAGACAGGCCGGTAAGGCAATCACGGCGCGGGTAGTGCAGTGTTTTCATGAAATCTCGCCGCAATCCCTGGCGCACGATCTCGACCTGGCTGCTGCTGGCATGGCTGGCCTTTGGCTATATCGCCTTTGTCCCCGGTGATACGCCCGGCGGAAACAGTCTCACGGAACGAGTGTCGGGGCAGGCGCGCGATGTCCTGTTCAACTACGTGGCCTGGGAAGCGGATGCTTTCCTGGGCAAAATCCTGCAAAATCAGAGCGCCTTTGCCCGCTACATGCCCGACGATCAAGGGGCAAAGTTCGTCCACGACTATCTTGACCTCATGCGCCAGATGCAACTCGCGCAGCAGCAGATCAACAAAATCTACGTTGACCCATCCGTTCCCGATCCAGCTACGGCCAGCGCGGATTTGCGTGCCAGGCGTGACAGCCTCAGCGCGGAGATTGCGCAGAAGCAGCCCCTGGCCGAGGCCATCATTGAGCAGCAGATCGAGGCGGTGCTGCACGATGAGGGAATCGGAATTGGTGGCGCGGTCATGCCGCCCGTTTCGACCCATCTGACTCAACTTCCGATGCTGATCGTCATCTCGCCACGCAACACGATCCGCTTTGACGCGGCCATAGAAGTGTATTCCATGCCCGATGACCAGGCCACCCGACTGGAAGATTCAATAGACCATGCGCTGAACGTGTCATCGTTGGTGGTGCCGCTGGGCGGCCTCAGTTTGTATCCAACGATGGCCGAGCAAAGCTGGTATGCGCCCGCAGTCTTCGAGACGGTTGCCCACGAGTGGACACACAATTATCTGTACTTTTTCCCGCTCGGCCTCGAATACGAATCCGATAGCGAGACGCGCATCATCAACGAGAGTACCGCTGTGTCCAGCGGAACGGAGATCGGCTTGAGGACGCTTCGGCGCTTCTACAGCGCCTTCCCGGACATCGTGAGCCAGCTTCCAGCCCCAGCTCCGGCACCCGGCCCCTCCGCGACTCCGAACGCTCCTCAGCCGACACCCCAGCCGCCAACGTTCGACTTTGGGGCAGCTATGAACGAAACGCGCGTTACCGTCGATTCGTTGTTGGCGCAGGGGAAAGTAACCGAAGCCGAACAGTATATGGAGAGCCGCCGCCAGGTTTTTGTCGCGCAAGGCTACGGGATTCGGAAACTGAACCAGGCCTATTTCGCCTTCTATGGTGGCTACCAGGCCGCCGGACAGCCGGGCGCGGGTGGCTCCGATCCGACGGGCGCGGCCATCGCGGAGATCCGTCAGCGGACAGGTTCCTACAAAGCGTGGCTGGAAACGATGCGCACCATCACGTCGCGCAGCGATCTGCTGGCCGAACGCGATACGCTGCACGGCAAGCAGGCCACGCCCACACCCTAGCGTCACTCACAGTAGCCTCTATCGCCAGCGTGGGACGTGATAAATCCTTACAAGCGCGTAACACATGCTTACACGCTAATAATACTTTGACAACACATTCGCAGGATCATGGCAGTGTGTTAGAACGGTATTGAAAAAGAATGGCGATAAAAAGGATGAAAAAACGATGAACCGTCGTCAGTTCTTGCAATTGGCGGGCCTGGGAACCGGCGCGGCACTGGTGGGAGCAGAGGTGATCAACGTGCTGGCCTCCGGTGACCTGCCGGTTGTTTTACAGACACCTGCTGCATCGGATACCCGCGATCCGGTATGGCACGTCTTGAACCGGATCACGTATGGCCCACGTCCCGGCCAGGTGGATGCGGTCAAAAAGGTGGGGTTGCAGGCCTATCTCGATCAGCAGTTTAATCCCCAGTCCATAAACGACGATGCCAGCGAACAGCGCATTGGCAACTACATTACCCTGGACATGACCGGCGAAGAGCTGTATGCGCTCGGCAACGATAGTAAAGCTCGCATCGTCGCCGAACTGGATTCGGCCACTGTGATGCGGGCAGTCTATAGCCAGCGCGATCTACTGGAAGTCATGACCGGCTTCTGGTCGGATCATTTCTCGATCTGGCATCTCAAAGACGATGATACGTTCCTCAAGACGGTTGATGACCGCGATGTTGTGCGGAAGTACGCGCTTGGCAAGTTCCGGGACATCCTGGGCGCGTCGGCCCATAGCCCAGCCATGCTCATTTACCTCGATAACGCCGAAAGCATCAAATCGCATCCCAATGAGAACTATGCCCGCGAATTGATGGAGCTGCATACTACAGGAATTGGGCCGTATACCGAGCAGGATATAAAAGAAGTAGCACGCTGCTTCACCGGCTGGACGATCCAACGACCAAGCGATTCCCAGCCCTATAGCTTCACTTTCAACGCCAAGTTCCATGACGACGCGGCAAAAACCGTACTGGGCCAGACCATTCCTGCTGGTGGCGGCATCAAAGATGGTGAGACCGTCCTCGATATGCTGGCTGCACACCCCGCTACCGCGCAGCGCATCGCCACCAAGCTGGTGCGGCGCTTCGTGGCCGACACTCCGCCGGATTCGCTTGTGAAAGCTGTCGCCCAGACCTATACGAGCAGCAGCGGCGACATCCCGACCATGCTGCGCACGATCTTCGCCTCGCAGGAATTTCTCAACGCGCCGCCGAAATACAAGCGGCCTTTTGAGTACCTGGTGTCGCTGGCTCGCGCCTTCTCAATTGATCTCGTCCCCTACGACAACAGCAGTGGAAAGGTCAAAGGCGGAATACCGCTGTATCTTCTAAAGAACATGGGCCAATTGCCCTTTGATCACATCACGCCCGATGGTTACAGCGACGACGGCTCAAGTTGGATCAGCAGTATGCTGACGCGGTGGAATACGGCCATCGCCGTTGTCTTCGGCGGAACACCAGATGCCAAAGTTGACCTGAATGCGTTGGTAAAAGGCCAGAACGTCGAGATCGCGCCCCGTCCAATCCTGGACTATTTCGCCCAACATTTGCTGGGTCGTCCCCTGACGCAGACCGAGTCGGATACGCTGTGGGGCTTCGCGACGAAGAACGGCGAACCCGACCTGACCACCGACGCAGGTAGATTGAGAATGCGCGCCGCGATTGCGCTCATGGCCGCCTCGCCGTCTTTTCAGTTCCGCTAAACGATAATGACCCTGAACAGGAGTGTGTCTAATGTCACGTGAAACACAGACTCTATCCCGCCGCGAGATGATGAACCGCAGCATGGCGCTTTCCGCCCTGGCGGCTGCGCAGATTTCCTGGCCGCAGTGGATGCCACGCTTCGCCTTTGCCAACCAGAATCACGCTCCGCGCGGTGACGTCCTGGTTTGCATCTTCCTGCGAGGCGGCGCCGACGGCCTTAACGTTATCGTGCCTCACGGCGACCCCGACTATTACAAAGCACGCCCCGCCATCAACGAAGCGCATCCCGACGATAATAAAGCAGACAAGAACCAAATTTCACTCGACCTCGATGGCTTCTTCGGGCTGCACCCCGCGATGGCTCCCTTACTGCCTTTCTTCAAGGGCGGGCAAATGCTGGCCGTCCATGCCACCGGATCCCCCGATCCAACGCGCTCACACTTCGATGCGATGGATTTTATGGAGCGCGGTACGCCGGGCAGCCATGCCCTCAGCACCGGCTGGATCGGGCGACACCTGGCCTCGCTGGACACCGGGACAAACGCCCCGTTGCGTGCTATTGGCTGGGGAGCCAGCCTGCAACAATCGCTGCGCGGGACGATCAGTGCGACAGCTATCCAGTCCATCGTGGACTATCACCTGGCGGGCCGGAAGGATGCCGCCGCCGAAATGCTGGCCGCGCTGAATTCGCTGTATTCTGCCGATGCTGCCACGCTCAAGAGTGTTTCTGACCAGACCAACGCCGTACTCGACCTGGTGAGCCGCATCAACGTCGCATCGTACCAACCCAGCGGCGGCGCAACCTACGACGAAAAGCAAGAATTTGACATGGCGCTGATGCAGACTGCCGCCTTGATCAAGGCCGATGTGGGCCTGGAAGTGTCAGCCATTGACATCGGCGGCTGGGACACGCATCAAAATGAAATTGCGGACCTGGCGAAGTACCTCACAATCCTGAGTACCGGCCTGGCTGCCTTCCACACCGACCTGGGCGACGCCATGAAGAACATCACCGTCGTCGTGATGTCCGAATTCGGGCGGCGCGTGCAGGAGAATGCCAGCGGCGGTACGGATCATGGGCACGGCAATATGATGCTGCTCATGGGCGGGCACCTCGTCAACAAGCCTGTCTTCGCCAACTGGCCCGGCTTGTCGGACGACAAACTGGTCAATGGCGACCTGGCGATCACTATTGATTACCGCGATGTCCTGAGCGAAATCCTGAGCGTTCGCCTGAACAATCCTTCGACGGATCTGGTCTTCCCCGACTTCAAGGCTACGCCGCGCGGCATCCTCACCAAATAATACGGATTCCGCGAAAAGAATGCTCTTTGGCTGAGCCGGGGATTAAAGTCCCCGGCTCAACGGGCAGATCGATGTCACTAACTATCTAGAAACAGTGTTCGTGTTAGGGCTTTGCAGCGATCTGGCCTTCGGGTGATGCCAGCATGTTCGCCACACTGGATCGCTTCAGATACGCATCAATACTTCTGGCGGCTTGGCGCCCCTCGTGGATCGCCCACACCACCAGAGACGCGCCCCGGTTGGCATCTCCGGCGGCAAAGACTCCGTCCACGCTGGTCATGTGCTGCGCATCAATGGCGATATTGCCGCGTGAGTTGTACTTGACTCCAAAAGCATCCGCGAGGCCAGTGTGGACGACGCTTTCAAAGCCCATTGCCAGAACGACCAGATCGGCTTGGATTTCAAAATCCGTGCCAGGCACATTCACCATCTGATACTGGCCCTTTTCGTCCTTCTTCCACTCGACCTCATTGCACAGCATCTTTTTAACGTGGCCGTCTTCGCCGACGAAATTCTGCGTGGAAATGTTGAACAGCCGCGTACAGCCCTCTTCATGCGAACTGGTATTTTTGTACACCTTCGCAAAAATGGGCCAGGGTTCATTGGGGGCACGAGTTTTCGGCGCCGGCGGCAAGATCTCGATCTGCGTAATGTCCAGCGCGCCCTGCCGGTTGGCCGTGCCGATACAATCGGAGCCAGTATCGCCACCCCCGATGACGACCACATGCTTGCGATAGGCGGTGATGCGCTCCGCGTCAGGTATAATGTCGCCCGCGTTCAGGCGATTCTGCTGTTCCAGGTAGCGTGTAGCCTGGTGTATGCCGATCAGATCGCGTCCTTCAACCGTGATTTCGCGTGATTTCCGCGCGCCAATGGCGATGCACACCGCGTCAAAGGACTGCTTGAGTTCCTCGACTGTCACGTCTTTGCCCACTTCGACACCGGTTTTGAACACAATGCCCTCCTGTTCCAGGATGGCAACACGCCGATCAATCACGCTTTTCTGCATCTTGAAGTCCGGCACTCCGTAACGCATGAAACCGCCCAGGCGATCAGCGGCTTCATACAGGACAACGCTGTGGCCCGCCTGGTTCAGACTATCGGCGCAGGCTAAGCCCGCCGGGCCGCTGCCGATCACGGCGACAGACTTGCCGCTGCGCCACGCCGGGGGCTTGGGCTTTACATAGCCTTCTCTAAAGGCGCGTTCAATGACGGATAATTCATTCTCGCGAATGGTGACTGACGGCTTATTGATGGCTACCACGCAACCCGATTCGCACAGGGCCGGGCAAATTCGTCCGGTGAATTCGGGGAAGTTGTCGGTAGACTGCAAGATCTCGTACGCGGCTTTCCAGTCGCCCTGTGTGATCCTCTCCTGCCATTCGGGCATCAGGTTCCCTACCGGGCAGTTGGAATGGCAAAAGGGCACGCCACAGTCCATACAACGCGAGGCCTGAAGTTTGCGATCCTTTTCAGGAAGGTCAGCCTCTACTTCCTGGTAGTCTCGCACCCGTTCGTGAACAGGACGATAGCCGTTTTCGATGCGATCAATGGTGATGAACCCACGTGGATTGCCCATCTTTAGTACCGCTTCTCCAGTTCTGCTTCCTTACGCATGTAGGCGAGTTGCTGGTCAATCTCTGCCAGTTTACGTTCCTGGAGGACGCGCTTGTATTCAAGCGGCAGTATCCGGATAAATTTGGGCAGATACGAATGCCAGTTGTCCAGAATGGCCCGCGCGACGGTACTGCCCGTGAACAAAACGTGTTTCTCAAGGTAAGTACGCAGGAAGTCCTGGTCATCTTGATCCAGCACAGCGCTAAGTTCGACCATCGTGGTATTGCAGAAATAGTTGAAGTTACCGTCACTGTTGAGCACGTAGGCAATGCCACCGCTCATTCCCGCCGCAAAATTGCGGCCTACCCTGCCCAGCACGATCACCCGCCCACCTGTCATGTATTCCGCGCCGTGGTCACCAGTGCCTTCGACAACCG